>NZ_JAFLQW010000196.1 GCF_017313335.1 Phormidium pseudopriestleyi FRX01
ATCCCGCCACCAATTGCCGTCCCAGGGGAGTGAGGCGGAAACTATCGGTAATCCCTTGACCATCGACTTCTCGACGCAATACACCCAGTTGAATCAGCCACAACAGGCTGTTTTCCACCCGGAGTTCGTTGAGGGGCGATCTCGTATAGTTGTTTTCGACTCCGACTGAATCGACGATCGCCAATAACGGCACACTGCGATCGCGCATTGTTACAAATAATTCTAGTTTAAAGGGCAAACACTTCATTCCCCTGGCCGCCCGTTTTAAGGTGCGTTCAGGAAATTCAAGCCTTTGGGTTTTCTGGGGTTGAACGGCAGTCATGGCAATCGTCAGACTAGGGCATGGATAGTTTTAGATTAACTCAGATCTTACCCTCTCGGGCCCTTGAGTTGAGCGTCGTCGGGCATAAAATCTACAGCGCATTCCCTATCAGACCCCTTGTCCGGGTCTAATTCAGATTGACAAAATGACCCAAAACTGATATATCAAATTCGGCAAAATCCCCCGGGCGACTTTTGATGTGCTTTTGGCGAGCATTTTCAAGGAAGTGGCTTCCCACGGAGGCGATCGCCTCCCTCACCCTTTCCCATTCTGATGAGTCATTCCATATTCAAATAATTTAGTACGGAAATCTCCCCCTTAACCAAGTCTTTTTCCCTTGTCAAAATCAATCTTTAATGATACAATTAACAGACATCAAAATTAGGAAAAAATAGCATTTATGACCTTACCTGTTGGCACAGCAGCCCCGGCATTTAGCGCCAGAGATACCGATGGCAACCTCGTCAAACTCTCTGATTTTGCCGGAAAAACCCTAGTATTGTACTTTTACCCCAAAGATGATACTCCGGGCTGTACCAAAGAAGCCTGTAGTTTTCGCGACTCCTATTCCGAATTTAGAAACAAAGATATCGCAGTTTTAGGAGTCAGCCGAGATGATGAAGCCTCTCATCAACAATTTACCCAAAAGTTTAATCTTCCCTTTCCCTTATTAGCAGATACGGACGGTGCCATCACCAAAGCTTATGATGTAGAAAAGGGTGATAAAGCCAAGCGGGTCACCTACACCATTGACGCGATCGGCAAAATATCCCAAGTTTACGAAGGGGACAATCTCAATACTGAAACACATGGTCCCGATATTCTGGCGGCCATCCATTAGAATTGACTAAACCGGGCGATCGCCCAGTTAAAATTCCAATTCAGTCTTAACATTCAGGAGAACAAAGCATCCATGACTTTAGCACTCGGCACCATCGCCCCAGATTTCACCGTCAAAGATACCAACGGCAACACAGTTAAACTCTCAGAATTCAAAGGTAAAACCGTTGTCTTGTATTTTTATCCCAAAGATGACACCCCCGGTTGCACGAAAGAAGCCCAAGGCTTCCGGGATAGCTATTCCGAGTATCAAAGCAAAGAAATGGTGGTTTTAGGAGTCAGTCGCGATGATGAGGCATCTCACAAACTCTTTACCGAAAAATATGAGTTGCCCTTCCAACTTTTAGCTGATGTGGATGGTGCAATTACCAAGGCTTATGATGTCGATGGTGGCAACTATTCTAAGCGGGTCACCTATGTGATTGATAGCGAGGGCAAAATCGCTCAAGTTTACGATCAAGTCAACACCAGCAGCCATGCTCAAGATATTCTCGCAGCAGCCTCCTAATTTCTAACTCCCTTGGGGGAAAAGTCCAAGTTAGAAACCGGGTTTTTGAGACAAATTTTGGCTAAGTTGCCACCAATTTAGGCAAAAAACCCGGTTTCTGGTCCCCGCCGATGAGAAACCGGATTTTTGACAGAAGTTTTAGGACAAATTGTAGGGTGGGAAAAAGCCCACCGTAAGTAAGGTGGGCTTTTTCCCACCCTACTCCTGGGATTTAATACGGTAGCGACACAATTAATCCCCTAAATTCATCAGGATAACTGAGCAAAAAAGATTATTCCGGATAGAATCTAAACTCACAAGTAACAGGGTCTTATGGGGTAGGCAGGAAGTCTTCCTCCTGTTGATATTACTGTGAGCAGAACCGATGAGTTTAAGCCAATCCTTCACTTTTAAAATTATCCATGACACTTTTTTAAAAGTGTCCACTGCATCCTCTTCTAGCTTAATTGGCACCCAAAAGGTAGCTGTAAAAGCGGGAGAAACCGTTGAAATTAAAAGCTATGAATTGAGCGAAGGTCATTTCCGAGTCCAATTAGCCAATGCGATCGCCCCAGTGGGTGAAACTGGCTACTTTTATGAAAAACATATCGAACTCATTCCAAATCTCGTTAACTGTACCTTCAACAGCGGTAACTCCAGCGAACCCCCTCCGGGGTTTGGGTTGCTAACCACCCTCGAAACCACCAAAATCAAAGCCAAACCCGAAGACTCCTCGCAACTGAGCGATCGCGAACAAGCCGAACTGCAAGCGGGTCAAACCTTTTTAATCACGGGCCATGCTTGTCTTTCCAGCCATTTTCTAGTTTCCCTCTCCGAAGAAATTCCCGGATTTGGCAGCCGGGGTTATCTTTATCATCCCCATGTTAGCCTCAAAAAAGATGGCAAGGCGATCGACTACGACCCCAACGCCATTACCCTCACCATTCTCCAAACTAATCCCTTCAAAAAACAACCCATTGACTCTAGCAAACTCCCCCCGGAAGAACTATACTCCCTCAAATCCGGCGAGATTTATGGTGTAGCCAGCTATGCAATGGAAGCCGGTCATTTAAAAATTTCCCTGACTGAAAACCTGCCACAATTTGGCAATACCGGCTATCTTTTTCCAGATTTTGTCCAATTAAATCAGGGCAGTACCGCAATTAGCACCGGATTTGGCCTTACCTATCAAGGTCCGACGGAAGTTTTAGTCAAAAAACCTGTGATTCTCAAAGGCACTTATGAACCCCAGAAAATTGCCAACGTCAGCGTATCCGCCGAAGATAAATTTTCCCTGCCGGTCCAATTAAATCCGAGTGCAGGCACTTGGCAAGTTAATCTCAACAACGGCTTTAGTGGGGCGGGCGCTCGTTGGTTACGCCTCAAAGGAACCGATGCTAATGGTCAATTGATTGGGTCTGATGTGATTAATATTACCGTGACCACGGATCCGGCAACGGTTGGAGAAGTTTTAACTTTAACTATTCAGCAGGACACCTTTTTTAAGGTTTCCCCAGTAGATTCGGCCAGTCTGAACACCCAGCAAAAAGTTGTAATTAAGGCAGGAATGACGGTTAAAGTCAGCCGTTATGGATTGTTAGATGGTCATCTCAAGGTCACCCTTGATAGTCCGATTCAACCCATCGGCGAGTTTGGCTATTTTTATGAAGGTCATGTTCAACTCAGCAAAGGTAGTAAAGTCTTCAATTTTAATATTGAGGATGTCCAGATTTCTGGAACTCCCGCCCAAATGTTGGTCACAAAAACCACGTTAATTAAGGCGCAACCTGTTGATTCGGCGAATCTTTCTTCCGCTCAAAAAGCCGAGTTGCTGCTGGGTAAAACCCTAGGAATTACTGGATATGCCTGTACCTCGGGCCATTTTCGGGTGACTTTGAGTGAATCGATTCCTGGTTTTGGGAATGTGGGATATGTGTATTGGCAGCACGTTCAAATTAAAAATCGGGATCAGGTGGTGTCTTATGATGCTGATGCGTTGACGGCAACGATTCGGGAGACCACGGTGTTTAAGAAACAACCCGTGGATGCAGCGCGGTTGAGTGCTACGGATAAGGTGACTTTACCCCTGGGACGGGTGTATGGAGTGGCCAGTTATGCGATCGAATCGGGACATTTGAAAGCGTCGTTAACGGAAGAGTTTCCCTCATTTGGGAATACGGGTTATCTGTTTCCGGGACATCTGCTGATGCAGCGTGGGGGTCGGACTTTTGATCCAGTCCCGAATCAAATCGAACTGAATGTGCCCTATTTTTCTCAACGGGATAATCCTCGCTACTATTGGTCTACCTGTAATGTGACCTCGATCGCGATGGTGTTTCATTACTATGGCATCCGGTCCAAGCGGGGGGGTCAGTTGGAGGATGAACTACTGCAATGGTGTTTCAACTATGCCGGAGTCGGGTCCCAAACGGATCACAGTGTTCTGTCCGCGATGGTCCGCGCTTATGGGGTTAAGCATCGCTTTAGCACCACCAGTAACTGGTCTGATGTGAAGAATGAGCTGATTAATCGCCGTCCGGTGGTGATTGCGGGATACTTTACGGCAACGGGTCACATTATCACGATTATCGGTTATAACCGCCAGGGGTATATTGTGCAAGACCCTTGGGGAGATGCGCTAACGGGTTACAGCCATACGGAAGGACGCCGGTTGATGTATCCCTACAGCTATATGGACCGGGTGTGCGGTCCCGATGGCAATGTTTGGATCCATTCGATTCAGAAGTAGGTCTGAACAACTGGAACTCTAGGATGCTGATGTTGGATCCGGGGTAAAATTTAGGAACGGGGGGGTGCGATCGCCCCCCCGTTTCTCTGTTCATCAGCCTCCAGATGCTGCGACTTGAGTCGGTATTGTTATCAAGGTACAGGCGATCGCGGCTCTAAAATCTAAACCCTCAAATCCTCTGCCTGCGCTATCCTGAGCTTAGAGGCAATATAAGCATGAATCATTGACGCCTAGGAGATTAAAGCAATGAGTTGGAACAGTTCTACCACAGTGCCCGATCGCATTTTTGCGAGTTTGCCCTATCTGCTGCCCCTGATTGTGGGTGTACAATTTGGCATTTTTTTATTTAGAGAGTTTCCCTTTCTCTCCATCTTATTTGTCCCCCTACAACCTTTAATGAGCCTGTATTATGGCATTCCATTTGCCGGACTGATTATCTTTTTCGTCCTGCTGTTTGCTGTAGTTAGAAACGACAATATCAGTCGCTTCATTCGGTTTAATACCATGCAGGCGATTCTGCTGAATATTATTTTAGCCATCACGGGTTTGGTGGTGCAACTGCTTGGCAAGGCCCTCCCTGCCTTGGCTGTGCAGACTTTGTTTAATATGCTGTTTCTGGGAACTGTGGCAGCAGTTGGCTACTCTGTGGTGCAGTCCTTGTTGGGGCGCTATGCTGAAATTCCGACGATTTCGGAAGCCGTTCATATGCAGGTTCGCTAGAACTAACCAGCAGCCACTGGCTGCTGGTCCGGCAATTTAGGCAGTGAACAACTACAGACCTGATGGGGTCAGACGTTGCCTGACGGTATTTTCTAAGCTGCCAATGCCTTCGATTTCGACCCGGACGCGATCGCCCACTTGCAATGGCCCTATCCCTTCCGGAGTTCCCGTCAATACCACATCTCCGGGGAGTAGGGTCATTACTTGCGAAATATAGGAAACCAAGACATCCGGGGGAAACACCATATTATCAATGATGCTCGATTGCACAGGTTCAGGGGCGTCATTCACAAAAGTCTGTAAACCCGCTCCTGGACTGAGTTCTCGGACAATCCAAGGTCCCATGGGACAAAAGGTATCAAATCCTTTGCCTCGGGTCCATTGACCATCTTTTTTCTGTAAGTCCCTCGCCGTCACATCATTGGCGATGGTATATCCCCAAATTTTCCCGATCGCCTCCTCCGGCGTACAATCGACGCACCGTTCTCCAATCACAAGGGCCAATTCTCCCTCATAATCCACCCGCTCAGACTGAGGCGGATAGGCGATCTCGTCTCCATCGGCAATCACGGCAGTCGGAGGTTTCAAAAAGAGCAGAGGTTCTCTAGGAACTGGCGTTCCCATCTCAGCGGCATGATCTGCATAATTTTTGCCGACGGCGACAATTTTTGACGGAACGCAAGGCGCTAACAGCCTATACGTTTCTGGTTCTAGGAACCGCTCAGTCGGTTGTCCCTTCAACCAGGGGGGCGCATCAAGCAACTGAACGCCTCTACTCAATTGAAGTAATCCATAGTAAATCCGTCCCTCTGGGGTTTGGATTCGGACGTAGCGCTGTGCCATAACGTTGATTTATGCCCTCTGTCGTAGTGTGATGTTTGGCTCTTATGACCCTAGTCTTAGGAGTTTTAGAATTAGTCTTAAGCAGTTCTTTAGCACCCTCTTCATCGCCCCAAATGGTATCCTGTCCTTGGGTTAAAAAAATCTCCTTTTGTCATCACATCTAAAAAAACATTTCATCACTCCACTCCTTTTAAATAAAAAACTATCGCTCTCCCTCGGGGTTGTTGTGACTACAAGAGTGAAGTGGCGAATTCGGGAGACGGGTCACCGAGTCATCTGAACGCCACCGGACTTTTGTGGGCAAGGCTGTAGAAATCCGAAGCCGATATGATAAGATAAAAAATTGCGCGTAAAATCAAGGCGAAAGGGGACAGATTCCCTAAACCTTGTCATGCCTTGCTTCTTCACAACAATGGCCGAACAAAAGCCAGTTTTACAAGAGCTGCGGGCGATCGCGAAGCGTCTGTGCAAGAGAATCGCGCCAAGAGCGAAGAAGCCATTTAGTCCATAAGGAGATTTCCTTCAATGCGGTATATTTACGAAACCATGTACATCCTGCGCCCCGACCTCGGAGAGGAACTCACCGATGGGGCGATCGCCAAATATCAAGGCTTATTACAAGAAAATGGTGTCACCAGTGTTGAGACTCAACACCGAGGTAAGCGTCGCCTTGCCTATGAAATTGGCAAGCATCGCGATGGCATCTACATTCAAATGAACTATGAATGTGATGGCAGCCAAGTGGCCCCCTTAGAACGAGCCATGCGTCTGAGTGAAGAGGTGATCCGCTATCTCACCATCAAGCAACCCGTTGTGGAAGTTGAGGCCGAAGAAGAAGAAGAGGTCGAAGCAACCGCTTAATCCTTTGCCACCCGACCCTCCAAGCTGTTGCATCCATCGCCCTTGCCAATTGATTGACAGGCGATCGGCGATCGTGCAACTATAAAAGATTGGCTGTCTATATTAAGCTCGGATCAGGTTCAGCCCTGATAAAAGCGGGGGCGATCGCTCCTCCATAGACCGATCAACCCGCTACCTGTACGGCACACTCCACCCGAATTCTATGACTTACGCAATTATCGAAACCGGCGGCAAACAACTACGAGTAGAACCCGGTCGTTTCTACGACATCGAGTTACTTCCCGTGGATGCCGAAGAAAGCATTACCCTGGAAAATCTCTTACTGATTCAGCATGATGATCAGGTTCATATCGGTCAACCCTTTGTAGAAGGCGCGACCCTCCAAGCGACCGTCATGCAGCATTACCGGGGTCGCAAGGTGATCGTCTATAAGATGAAACCCAAAAAGAAAACCCGCAAAAAGCGCGGACATCGCCAAGAAATCACTCGGCTGATGATCGACTCGATCAGCTTGAATGGGGCGGTGTTAGCATCGGCTGAAAATAACACCCCAGCCTCAACTACCCCCTCAACTGAGGCAGAATAAGAACAGCGGGAATTGAGGAGTCAGTTGGAGGGGAAGGGCGCGATGGCGCAGTCCGGACAACGGACCCTCCCATTGAGCCCTTCTCGGTGCTACCCTTTCCCAACATTCAATCCTGAAATTACTGAAGTAACACAGAGGAACTATGGCTCATAAGAAAGGTACAGGTAGTACACGCAACGGACGTGACTCTAATGCCCAGCGTCTTGGCGTCAAGCGCTATGGCGGTCAAGTCGTCCGCGCCGGAAACATTCTAGTCCGTCAGCGCGGCACCAAGTTTCACCCTGGACAAAATGTCGGTCGGGGTAGTGATGATACTCTGTTTGCCCTGATTGATGGGGTTGTCACCTTTGAACGTAAGGGCAAGAGTGGCAAAAAAATCAGCGTTTATGCAGTGGCAGCAACGGCAGAACCCGTGGCCGTGGAAGCATAAATGGCTTAATCCAGTCCAGCGGATTAAAAAAAGGGCAGATGCGATCTCGTCTGCCCTTTTTTTCATGCCTTTTTTTGACAAATAACCCGACACCATAAGCCGGGTATGCCTATCCAGGCAAAGCCCTCGACCCCATCGTAAGAAACTCACCGATCGCCCAGGAAAAAATATGTTACAAAACGTGACTAAATGCGCCAGCGATCGCCAGATAACTCTAGACTGAAATATTGAAACAGTCGCGTATTTTTTCCCTAATTCAGATATGTTTCCAACTCATCGCCCTCGCCGTTTGCGTCAGCACCCCCAACTCCGCCGAATGGTGCGGGAAAATCTCCTCACCACCAGTGATTTAATCTATCCCCTATTTGCCGTCCCAGGGGAATCCGTCGCCAAGGAAGTCTCATCCATGCCAGGAGTCTATCAACTCTCGGTAGATAAAATTGTCGAAGAAGCCAAAGAAGTCTATGACTTGGGCATTCCCGCCATTATCCTCTTTGGCATTCCCGAAGACAAAGATATCGAGGCCTCCGGCGCTTGGCATGATTGTGGAATTGTCCAGAAAGCAACTGCTGCGGTGAAAGCAGCCGTTCCAGAACTCCTAGTCATTGTGGATACCTGTCTGTGTGAGTACACCAGTCATGGACATTGCGGCTATTTAGAAGTAGGGGACTTAACGGGTCGGGTGCTCAACGATCCCACCCTAGAATTGCTGAAGAAAACGGCGATCGCCCAAGCGAAAGCCGGTGCAGATATCATCGCACCGTCAGGGATGATGGATGGATTCGTTCAGGCGATCCGGTCTGGATTAGATGGGGCGGGATTTGAAGATATCCCTATTCTGTCTTATGCGGCTAAATATGCCTCCGCCTATTATGGCCCGTTCCGAGATGCTGCCGATTCCTCTCCTCAATTTGGCGATCGGCGCACCTATCAAATGGATCCGGCCAATGGTCGGGAGGCCCTGACTGAAATTGAACTAGATATCCAGGAAGGGGCGGATATGCTCATGGTCAAACCAGCCCTCGCCTATATGGATATCATCTGGCGCGTCAAACAGGCGAGTAACCTGCCAGTTGCCGCTTATAACGTCTCTGGAGAGTATGCGATGGTCAAAGCCGCTGCCCTTAATGGCTGGATTGATGAGGAACGAGTGGTCCTAGAAACCTTAACTGGCTTCAAACGGGCCGGTGCGGACCTGATTCTCACTTACCATGCAAAAGATGCGGCCCGTTGGCTGGCAAACCAGTCCTAACCCATCGGTTTCTAAAAACCCTCTCTTAGCCCGCCTGTGCGGGCTTTATTCTTGCAGCCCCAGCTCTAAGCGCATTCTGACGCTGCCTATTGGAGTGCAGAATTTTTGTCGGGGCGTTGTCTGAAATTGCCCAATCGTCACCCCTGGGCAACCCCCGATATTTACTGAACAAGAACGGTTCACCACCCCAGAAAACTGTGGGACTCTTTGTTACCGCTTTGGGTGCAAAATGTCAAGAAATTATGATATAAAAAATTAGAATTAAGGTAGTTAATTTATCAATTATGTTATAAGAATAGTTATAGGATTACAAATTATAGGATTTTAGGAATCGACAGTAGAACCCTTTGGCTTCGACTTCAAAACGCGACTGCCCAGGGAAACAGAAAACAGCCAGTCCTTGTTGTTGGAGTGAGAAATTTATTCTCAACTTTCCTAAAAACAAGGAAACCTCCGTGGAGTGCAGGAGGGGAACTATACAACCCGCTCATTCACAAAAGCTTATACCTCCCCATCAATACCCCGAGTTGGGATTGATTCAAGCCACAGAGTGTTAAAGACCAAAAAGCACTCGATTTCAAGAGCGATTTGTCAATAAACCTAGACATCAAGTGAGTAGGAAAACGACGATGGATTGCAGTCACATTCAATTTTGCGATCGCAAAGAAGATGTAGATATCCAACAGCTTCAAAGGCTATTTGAACTCACCGCTTTTTGGGCGCGAGAGCGAAAAATTGAGGATTTAGCCATCGCGATCGCCAACAGCGATCCTGTCATTACCGTTTGGCAAGGAGAGCGCCTGATTGGGTTAGCCCGCGCTACCTCCGACGGCATTTATCGAGCTACGATTTGGGATGTAATCATTCACCCAGAATATCAAGGGGTGGGATTGGGACGCAAATTAGTCGAAACCCTCTTAAGTCATCCCCGCATGAATCGAGTCGAGCGAGTTTACCTGATGACGACTCATCAGCAGCGATTCTATGAGCGGATTGGGTTTGAGGAAAACTCTACAACAACAATGGTCCTCTACAATAATCAGAACTTCACGGAAGAACTTAAGACTCGCGAAGTGCTCGTGGAAGCGAGCATTGAAGCCTAGTTATTTCTGACTTCTCTACCCCTCGAAGCTCCTCCGACACCGGGGGAGCTTCAACGATTTCTAAATGGCCGCCCATCAGTTCCAAAATGCTCTGATTCATCATCAAAATTGTACCGGGAGACAGATCTACCTCAGTTTCCGGGGTACTTTGTTTGCGGTTTTGTTGGAGTTGCAGGAAATCTAGGGGTTCGGAAAAACAATGAGGCGGGAGGGGAAGATCTATGGAGATGATCACATCACCCCCCTGGGTTTTATCCTGGGTTGATTCCCTTGATCCCGATAAGGGGAAAACTTTGGCAGAAATGCCGATGCTACCATTTCCGATGGGGTTAATCGCCAGATCAATAAAGGTAACCAGCACCTGAGTCAGACATCGCTGGTCCCCCAGAATGGAAATTTTGGGGTCAGGTTGGGAAATGTGTAACGAGATATTGCGGTTAGCCGCTTGGAGTTCAGTCAAATAATGAACTTCTTCAAACACGTCGGCCAGATGCAGGATTTCTAGTTTTAGGGGGTTGCGACCTTCCTCAATCCGAGAGACTTCGATAATGCGATCGAGCATTTGAATCATTTTGTGGACCGAGTTATTGGCCTGGACCAAAAACTCTCGTTCTTCTGCTGGATTATCACACAAATCGCTTAAAATTAATTGATGAACGCCGATTAAACTATTTAAAGGCGATCGCAATTCATGGGAAATTCGAGACAAAAAACCGGCTTTAAACTGACACATTTGACGAGTCAGCAGATAATCAAGCTGAGTTTGTTTGAGGCGAGTCGATAGGTGAGAGTCTTCTAAATTTTTACCTTGACTTGAGGGGAAATTGGTACTCTGATCGGGGCGGTAGCGCGATCGCATCAGCCATCCACTCCCAAACCCAAACCCCAAGGCACCGATTGCAGAGATCCAATAGATCCAGTCCATAGTTTGCCCGAAATTCCAACCTAATTCCTGAACGCTGATTGCGGATAAAAGAGACATGGCATCCCCGCTCATCTCCCCCTATCCTCGCTGTTTGAGTCTAACTGAACGACACCTTGACGAAGAATTTCCCAACTTTGCCCCGTCCACTTCGCCACAGTAGAAGGAACCCCACTGGCTGTCGGGTTCGGTTCCTGGCGATCGCATTCCAGACTCACCACTTGGGGAAAACGCAAACTAATCTCTGCCATTGTTTGCAACGGGGGTTCCCCACTGAGATTGGCGCTTGTCGTGGCTAAAGGGCCAGTTTGAGCCAAAATTCGGCGGGCGACTGCCTGATCCGGAACTCGAATCCCGATGGTACTCGGGTCAACTGGATTCATCACCGAGGGAACCGCAGCATTCGCGGGTAAAACCAATGTTAACGCACCGGGCCAATGTCGGTTCGCTACCCCTTGCCAAATTTGCAACTGAGTCTCGGTGCTCCGGACAAAGGGCCAGAGGTCCCCTGCCGTGGCTCCCATCAAAATTAGGGGTTTATCCAGACTGCGTTGTTTCACGGCAAAGATAGACTCAGCGCGACTCGGCAGGACCGCTAATGCGGGGACCGTATCCGTGGGAAAACTCACGACCTGGCCCCCTAGAGCCGCCTCAATCAAGACTTGTTCTGAAACTGCTGTCATCGTGGCGTTTGGGACCCTTAACGTTAACTACGGTAAGCTCGGGCAAATCGTTTAATCCCTGCTAAATCTGAGAATATCTCAATTTGGGAATAACTGCCTTGGTCTTGCAGTAACTCGGTGACGGCTGGGGCCTGTCCCGCCATCATTTCCAAGAGCAAAATCCCACCGGGACATAAATAAGGCGGTGCCGTGGCAATCAGATGGCGAATGCAGTCTAATCCATCGGGTCCGCCATCTAAGGCGATCGCCGGTTCATGGTTGGCGACTTCCGGTTCTAATTCCCCAAGCATGGCGGTAGGGATATAGGGGGGGTTGGAGACAATGCCACGGAGTCGCTGTAGTCCCTGGAAGGGATGTAATGGCTCGAACCAGGATCCGCAATAAAACTGAATGCGATCGCCGTATCCCAGATTTAAGGCATTCTCGCGGGCGATCGCCAGGGCATCTTCCGAACGGTCCACTGCATGAAGGGTGGCCTTTGGCAAGACTTCCGCCAGACCCAGGGCGATCGCCCCACTGCCGGTCCCCAAATCCGCCCAGTCTCCCTCCATTAAGCAGGTTTCCGGGTGTGGGCGTGACTCGGATTGGGCCGATTGTAGGGCTAAATCAATGGCCCACTCGGTTTCCGGTCGCGGTATGAGGACCCCCGGACTGACCCCTAAAGAAAAATTTCGCCAGGGGGTGACCCCGGCGAGATATTGGACTGGAACTCGGTCTTGAATCCGTTGTTGCCACTGTTCCTTGAGTTGGGCCAAGGGGCGATTGAGGGGAATGTGCAGTCGCCCTTTGTATGAGTCCAGACGCAGGGCTAATTTATCCAAATCGCTCACCGATAGCAGCAGCCAATCTAGCTCCTCCACCGGCACATTGGCCGCTACGGCAGCGGCGCGAGCGGACTGACGCCACTGCCACAGTTCTAACCCAGAAACCGCAGGATCAGATGAACGGCTCATCGATAGTTTGGTCCTTTATCTGCGATCGTTTCCCCTAGCATCAATCGTTCCGGGTGTTTTCGTCAAGGGGTCAACCTCCCTAACTTAAGGTTGTGCCGGTTCGGGTTGGGGTCTTGACTGGATATATTCTAAGGTTTCCGTGGAAGGAACTAGAACAATTTTGGTCACCGCTGGGTCATTATTGTTTTCTAACTCTTCAATGACTTTATCCAGATTACTGACCCGAACATCAATGGTTGGTGCTAAATCCGGTTGTTGTTCCCGCACCCGGGTTAACATGGATTCCAACTGCTCTCGATTGAAAAAGATGGGAATCATTTGCTGACCATTTTGTTCGATGGTCAAATAGCCTTGTTGTGGGCCAATTGTGGCATAAAAGAGCGGTACACCATTAAATAAAGGCATTCCATTGGATTCCGGAATTTCCTGACCTTCCCGCTGAAGTTCCTCAGCGGCAAATTGCACCTGCTGTTGAACGGGAATGAACGCAAATTCTACGCGATCGGGATTATTGGCATTGGCTTGTTCTAATTCATAAACCTTAGCCAAAGAAACGGGAACAACTTGGGTGTTGCCTGCTAAATCGGGATTTTGTTGTTCTATTTTTTGCACAAACTGCTCGGCATCCCGTTCACTCATAAAGAAGCTGGCGATCGAAGCTTCTTGTTCATCATTGGTCACCGATGCAATTAAGGGCGTGCCTTCTGAATTCGTAATCGTAAAAACTAGAACGGATTCTAGTTTTTTCATGATGTCTTCGGCGGGTAATGCGATCGCCCGATTCATTCCCGGTAGCAATTGCCCCAGAAAAACACTTCCCATTAAACCGAAAGTTGCACTCCACCGTACTAATGATTTCATTTTGATACCTGATAGCGATATGAGTTGATTTACTGGCTCCAACACATCAAACCTCAATTGGTTTTAGGTTAATTTTTTTGAGGGATTTGGTTTTTTCTTTCGCGGTTTTTGCGAGTGATCGGTAAGCTTTAGATGATCAAGCTGGCGAGATCGGTTGCTCCTGGCTCAATCTACAACAGATTTTTCCCTAATTACAGAATGGGCAGGGAGCCGGTTGGTTCTCTGTAGCGTTTCTATGGGCAACCCAATTAGTAGTTTTGAGGACTATTGTGAATACGGAAGAGTTCCGTTATCTGTTAAGATATGCGGTAGCCCTCTCTCCTGGGATCCTGCGCGAATCTCCGTTGAACACAAGAGAAACACGGTAGGGCTGGTAGCCTCGCGTCTTTAGACCGAGGTGGAAAGCCCACACGAGCGGTTTTAACCGCCTACACTGTAGTCCAACCATGATGAGGGTCGTTAATGTAGCGCTCTATCGTATTTTCCGC
>NZ_JAFLQW010000069.1 GCF_017313335.1 Phormidium pseudopriestleyi FRX01
ATGGAAATCGTAAACTGTAGGGGTTTGGTCCCCAAACCCTCTTGCCAATATTTCAATTGTTTCTAGTCACACCAATACACCCTGTAGAATTCAAATCAAACACTCCCTGTTTATTGCCAGAGTACAAAATATCCAAATCAATACGAAGTCACAACCACTTCAGAAATTTTCCCGCGATGACTTCCTTTGGAATTAATCGATCGCGCTGCTGAAACTTGATGAATCTGGAAATCCTGGTAAAGCTTACGAATAAACGGACAATCCGAATTAGACAGCATCACTTTCACCCCTCGATTCGCCAGTTCATTAAACACATCCCGTAACCGAATTTGGTCCTCTTCATTAAAATTATAGCGACTGTACGACGTAAATTGACTCGTATTGCTCAGGGGATAATAAGGCGGGTCAAAATAAACAAAATCTTGGTCAGTTTTTGCCTCATCCAGAACCTTATCAAAATCCCGAATTTCTAATTTCACTGATTGCAACGCCTGTGAATCCGCCCGCAGTAATTCCGCATTACAAATAGTCGGATTTTTATATCGACCAATCGGCACATTAAATTCTCCTTTAGAGTTTTCTCGATATAATCCATTGAAACAAGTTTTGTTTAAATAAATAATTCGAGCTGCTTTTTTGACCCGTTGCCGGTTTTTCTTCGCTCTAATTTGATAATAATACTCGGAATTATGTTTAGATTGATGAAATTGTAACTCTTTGATTAAAGCTTCTACGTCATTATGAACGCAGCGATACAGATTAATTAATTCTTCATTGATATCGGATAAAACTGCATTAAAACCGGATGAATGCGCTTGAAATAAATAGAAAAAAACTGCACCACCCCCTAAAAAAGGCTCATAATAATTTTTAAAATGAGGGGGAAACAGGGGTTTATATTGTTGAATCAGTTGGGTTTTGCCTCCGGCCCATTTCAAAAAAGGGCGGGGTAAAACTGTTAATGTAGTCGTCTCGTTCATCATCTAAAACCGTACTTAAGTTTGTAGCAACGTCCTCCCTTTTGGGTGAACCGAACTCAATTTATGAACTCAAGGATTTCCTTTGATAGTGTTTTGCTGGAGTTGGAATCGGGGAAATAGCGGTGATCCGCCGGTGTCGCGATCGCACTCCAGGAAACTATCCCCTCAACGGCACCTCCCCCCCTTTCCTGAACCACTCCAGCACCCTTGCCTAGGCAATTCTGTCGCAATTTGGGGCCGTTTCAATCCCAACCCAACTCCAAAAGTTCATGAACCCCTAACATACCACGATCGCGATCGGAATTCTGCGGTGCGATCGCCTCGGGGAAACCCAGGAGTAATCATTGATACGACAGTTCAAAACCGATTTTGGCATAATCGGGGGGAGTCCCCATTCCTTCAACGGGAGTGATCCACTCCAGAGAGGACTTCTCTCTCGAATTGTCTAAATTCGTATCAAAACCCTGAGTCCTTTCAGTCTAAAATATATACACCCACTGCAATTAGATTGCAGTACAGCGGGTTGAATCAGTCAGATAGATCCATCCTTTCTCCCGAAAGCGCGATCGCTGCTTCAACTGAGTCCTTGATTACGATCATGTATTTTCTAGGAGGTTTTCCCGATGGATTCCCAGGATGTTATCCAAGCCATAGATCGCATTTTACCCGACCTTCAAATCTTTGAAGATGTCAATAATATGCTGCAAAAATACCGGGCATCCGGGCAGAAAAAAGTGCAACTAGAAGATGAAGATATAAGTGTTGCTATCCCGGAAGGGGTTCGAATTGATATTGTAACAAAAGCCTTTTTAAATGAATATTTTGATATTAATTTAGGAACAGGTTATCGAGTTCAAGTTGCAATGGGTGGAATTCAAAAACAAAAACGCGGAAGAGTCTACCCCGAACTTTGTTTTGCCACATTATTTTATGATTCAACCGGAAAAATGTTAATGATTGATTTTCATCAAAACATGATATAATTAACAGTCTTAAGAGAAATTTATCTAATCTAAATGACTATGCCGAAGGTATCCTGTTGACAACAATTTAGCCAACACCCGCATTCTGTTCGCGTAGCGTTCCGTAAGGAAAGGGTTCAAGCTACAAGGAATTAGCCTGCCTACGCAGGCTGAAGAAGCGTAAAGTAAGTATTTAACCACCAAATTGGGATAATTTATTTTTTGGAATTCCCTGATTGGCTGTTGGATTGAAGAGGCCCTCGGGGATGCTGTCGGCTGTCTTGTTGAAGGCGGTGCCGAAGACTCGATGCAATTCCCTCAGAACTGGCGGCGAATCTGAATGACCAAGGGACTTGGAAGTTTGCCGAACTGGTACGACTCGCGGAACAATGCTACGCGGTACAATGCAAACAGACTTAGCCGCTCCTGTTGAAAATCTGAATTTTTATGTTTGATGACTTTTGGAGTAATATCCTTCGCTACCCGCGCTATTTTGTCACGATCATTCTGGGCATCTTTTTTGCCCTGTTCGGTTGGGTTAAGCCCCTGTTGCAAAAACCCGTGACTGCGATCGCCTTAGTCACTTTCGTGGTGACTACCCTAATTTTTGTCGGGTTTACCTTACGAGGGATGTTGGGATTGGCCGTCACCTAGAGCATCGGGACAGTTTGAGTGCCCAGGGATAAGCAACCGGGTTTTTGGTCCAGATTGCCTGCTAATTGTTGCAGATTTTCTCAAAAAACCCGGTTTGTCTTCCCCTACTGTACCGGCGTTCTAAACCCTTTCGGACCGGGACCCCTCCCACCTGGGTCCCTTAATCTCCTGAATTGAATGATCTGTATTTAATGACAGTGCCAAATTTCCCTCCCGAGAAACAGATCCTCCTACAGGCGCGGTTTGCTGTTGTAGCGGTAGCAGAGATTAAAACTCTACACTACAAAGAGGTGGATGCATTCGAGTGCCACCCAAACTGATGAGTACCATGCAAACAAGGGAATCAAGATTATGGCTACAGATCGTCGAGTAGAGCGCGTCGCGTCCTTAATTAAGCGCGAAGTCAGTTTAATGTTAATCGGAGACATTAAGGATGACCGCGTGGGTGCTGGAATGGTGAGCGTAACTGATGTCAATGTTTCCGGTGACCTCCAACACGCCAAGATTTTCGTCAGTATCTATGGCAGTGACGAAGCGCGGGCGGAAACAATGGAAGGGTTACAGGCGGCGACTGGATATATCCGCAGGGAACTCGGTCACCGAGTGCGATTGCGTCGGACTCCAGAAGTGATATTTTTAGAAGACCGATCCATTGAACGCGGGACGCGCATCCTGACACTGCTCAATCAGATCAGTGAAGAACGCAAACACCACAATCCCGACGCGGATGAGGAAGATCTGGATCTCAACGAGAGCGAAATTTCAGAAACTGAGGCTTAATCTGTGGATATGTCGGATCTAATCCCGGTACTGCCGGGTCTCGAAACCTTATCGTTAAAAGAACAGGTGGCGCAGTTGTTCGTCGTGCGAGCATCTGGACATCTGTTTGACCACCAAATCGAATATCCCGATTGGGAACCCCCAGGGGCACAGTTGCAGAAGCTGTTGCAGGAACAGGCTGTGGGGGGCGTGATTTTGGTGGGAGGCAGTGCGGGTGATTTGATGTTGCGATCGCAGCAATTGCAATCTTGGGCGAAATATCCCCTGTTGATTGCTGCCGATATCGAGGAAGGTGTCGGACAGCGATTTGCCGGTGCAACTTGGTTTCCCCCGCCAATGGCGATCGCCCGAATTGCCGCAGAAGAACCCTCGAAAGCCCAAGGTTATGCCACCGCAATGGGAGCCTATACCGCCCAGGAAGCTCTCGCCGTCGGGATTAATTGGGTCCTCGCCCCGGTGGTGGATGTGAATAACAATCCCGAGAACCCGGTGATTAATGTCCGTTCCTTTGGGGAAAATTCTGAAACCGCCAGTGAGTTAGCCCTGGCGTTTATGCGCGGTGCACAGAAGTATCCGGTCCTCACCTGTGCTAAACATTTTCCCGGACATGGGGATACCAGTGTGGATTCTCATATCGAGTTGCCGGTGTTGCGACATTCCCCGGAACGACTAGAGTCGGTGGAACTCCCTCCGTTTCAACGGGCGATCGCTGCTGGGGTGGATGCGGTGATGAGCGCTCACCTCTGTATTGAAGCCTGGGACCCCGACTATCCGGCGACTCTTTCCTCGAAGATTTTAACGGGACAGTTACGCCAACGGTTCGGGTTTGAGGGGTTGATTGTTACGGATGCTTTAGTCATGGGGGCGATCGCCAAACGTTATGGTCCCAATGAAGCCCCAATTTTAGCCTTAGAAGCCGGGGCCGATATTTTATTGATGCCTGTGGACCCAGCCGAGGCCATTACTGCCCTCTGCGATGCAGTCAAATCCGGTCGCATATCCCGCGATCGCATTCGCGAATCCGTAACCCGCATTTGGAAGGCGAAACAAAAACTCTTCTCCCCTTCTACAGTGGTTAATCCCCCCACTTCCCCCACCGCCCAACTGATTAATCTCTCTACTCCTGGGGCAATCAACTCTGTAGAACAGATTTTGCGGGAGTCTCAGCAAATTGGGGGTTCTTTGCCTTTATCCCTCCCTCAACCCCAATCAGGGGAGTATTTAAACAATTTATTGGTGACTGACTCTCTGGTTAATAGTGCGTTTTTGAATAAACAAGCCCCGGCGATCGTCATGCCTAAGTCTAAGGGCTATCAATTTCAGGGCGTGGATTGTTCTACTCCCTGCCGAGGGCAAGACTTGAAGGCAATGGCAACCGGAAAAACCCTCCTTCAAGTCTTTATCCGGGGCAATCCGTTTGGGGGACCTGCCCAAGTGACCCGCCTCGCCCGGGAATGGCTCAATCAATTATTAGAAACGGGACAATTGCAGGCGGTGGTGATTTACGGGAGTCCTTATGTTTTGGACGAATTTAAGGCCCTTTTGCCTCCATCCATTCCTTTTGTGTTTTCTTATGGTCAAATGCGGGCCGCCCAAGCGATCGCCCTGGAAACTTTATTTGGACTGACCCCAACACCCACCCAACCCAATCCTTTCTACTAAGGTTACAGATGAAATCTGCATCTTGAGTCGAAAGCAGGTAGAGCCTCCTATTGCTCCATTCTCAGGCTCTACCGGGGAGCGAATTCAATCCAATTTAAACCCGTTTATCCCCAGAAAGCGGCGATCCCTATCCCGTTATACCAAATCCGGCTGTCTCAAGTCTTTTGCTCTATTAGCCCACCTGCGCGGGCTTCGCTAGTGTCCGTTTTCCTCTTGAACCCTGGAGGGTCTGGGTTTTTATAGACTCAATGTAGGGGCGAGTCGCTTGGATGCCCCTAAGTTTAGGGGGGATTCTCAAAAGATGCGGAAGTCCTGCCCCAGGATTCTAGGCACAACTCTAGTCGTCTAACCTGGTGAAATTTATATAAAATTGTCCCCCAGCCTATTGCTACAACTATCTCCCTGTATATAATTTTGGCCTCGCTCTCTCTACTTGATACCCGAAATAATGCAATGATTAATCATTCCCAAACCGCCCAGGAAACTGCATCGAAAAAATTTATCTCCCTGGGGGTGCATAATTCTTCATATTTTATTAAGATAAGTAGGAGTCAATCAGCGCGATAATAACAATGCTGCTGTATAGAATGTAACAAATACCAGAAGAGGCCGCCCAGTAGTGTCCCTTCTTCGATGAGCTATTATGACTTATTCACCTAACTGGGGGGTGGTCACAGATATACCGTTGATTAAAGAATCTATCTAGCGAGGTTTTAAAGATGGCACCATCTACATCTACCGTTCAATATTCCATCGAGTTCATCAAAGAAGAAGCTCGAACCTTGGTCAAAAATGGCTTTGTGGGGCGACAACAACCCATATATACTCTATGCCAATACATCCCAGCGCGGGAATGGGCCGTGGTTGAGTCTGAATTAGAAAAATACGATTTCCTGCTGCGCGATCGCATTGTGGATCTCATGGGTCGCGAAGACTGGGGCAACGATTAAATAAAAACTGATACATGATATCAAAAAATTGTAACCCTGTCAATAAGAAGCCAAATTAATTTTACTTCTTATTGACAGGGTATATCCTTAATCTACAGGGAAAACCCCGAGCAAGACTGAAAAATTTTTCCAGGAAATCCCCTCACCTAATAGCATGTAGTCAAGTCCTGGATTAGAGTAGAGGAAAGACAAACCCGGTTTCTTAACAAAATTTTAGGCCAATGAGCCACAAAAAAAGGGCCAGCAACCCAGTGTCTGATTCTACAGAGCTAACAATGCACCGGCCTCCTAGTTGTGCTAAGTATTTGAGCTAGGCTAACCTCTGGGACCCTAGAGCGTTGGTACAGTATCGGGAAGACAACTGGGTTTCTGCATCAACTGTGTTACTAATTAGCAGTTTGTTGTCACGAAACCCGGTTCTTGGTCCCTGGTATTGAGGGCAATACCGGCATCCTCGCATCCCTAACTTAACGTTCCGAATCTTTCTGCTGTAAATTTTCTAACTCAGACCGCAACGCTGCAATTTGGGCGGTTAAGTCTTGTAAATCTTGGTAGACTTCCGGATTAGTTGCCGAATTAGGCGGGGATGACGGAGGCTCAGAACTTGACGCAGGGGGAGTTGCAGAGGATGACGATTCCCCGGGCGATCGCTGGTGATCGATCAGGGTATCCACAAAATTGCGGGCTTCCCGCTCGGTCATTTCTCCTTTTTCAGCCCATTTTTTGGTCAAATCGCTGGCATCAAGTTTTAAATCCGCCAGATTTTCTTCTCGTTTTTGGGGGTCTTGAATACTTTCGAGTAAGGAAGCCGTCGCGCCTACCCCAACTCGAAATCCGGTTTGTAAAAATTCCATGACGTTATCGGGGTTCATCGTCTATTTTTTCCGTTTTGTAGAAGTATTTTTAGTTTGAGGCTTCCCTTTACTGTACCAAGTCCTAAAGCAGCAGGAAAGAGGCTTTCAGTGCAGGGGGTCTGTTTTGTTCAACTCGGCGGCATCGCTACTGGAACCGCTTAAAACTAAGTTATCCCGGTGGATTACCGTGTCGGCAACAATATAACCTAAAATTTCGGGAATTTCATCGGACTTTCGTCCGCGAATGCGATCGAGTTCGTCACTGCTATAGTTGACCAGTCCCCGGGCAATTTCCCGACCCGCGCGATCGCACAGTTGCACCGCATCCGATGCCTCAAATTCTCCGAACACCTCCACAATTCCAGCAGCTAGGAGAGATTTTCCCCCTTGACAGATCGCTCGGACTGCCCCTTCATCTAAATAAAGTTTGCCCGAGGGAATCACCGCATTAGCCAGCCAGCGCTTGCGGGCGTTACTCGTGTTCTTTTGCGGTGCAAAATGAGTCCCGATCGCCTCCCCCTGCAAAATCTTCTCCAAGTTGCGCGGGGATTGAGACGAGGTAATCACCGTCCGAACCCCTGCACCTGTGGCAATGCGAGCCGCCTCAATTTTAGTCATCATCCCCCCAGTCCCCCAATTGCTGCCACTGCCTCCGGTTTGCACCTGTAACTGCCTCAACTCATCGAGATGTTGAACTAAGGTAATCGGTTGGGCGTCGGGATGGCGGAGGGGGTCGGCGGAGTAGAGGCGATCGACATCGGTCATCAGAAACAGCCATTCCGCCTCGACTAAGCTGGCAACCATTGCCGAGAGGGTATCATTGTCGCCGAATTTGAGTTCTTCCACTGCAACCGTATCATTCTCGTTGACAATCGGGATCACTCCGAGGCGAAGTAATTCTTGAAAGGTATTGTAAGCGTTGACGTAGCGACTGCGTTGGACTAAATCGCTGCGGGTGAGAAGGACTTGGGCGATCGGCTGTTGCAGGGTGCTAAAGAGGTCATCATAAACCCGCATTAAGCGGCCCTGACCCACTGCAGCCACCGCTTGTTTGAGGGCGATCGTGCGCGGACGCTCTTTTAATCCCAGGCGAGCACAGCCGACTCCTACGGCACCAGAGGAGACTAAGATGACGCGATGCCCTTGGTGGCGGAGGGCGCTGAGGGTTTCAACGAGGGCCGCAATGGTGGCGATCGCCAGGTTGCCGGTGCGGTCCTGGGTGAGACTAGAAGTGCCAATTTTGACGACTAGGGTTTGCAGGTTCATAAAAAAAGCGCTCTCGTTGGGGATTCGGATCACCGGATCCAATTGTAAAGCGCCCGCCTTCATTTCGGTGAAGGCAGGCGCTTTGTTTTTATCAAACTCAATTAGGGTGAGGGGCCAGCTTAAGACGGCCCCCTATAAACTCCTCTTCAATGCCGCTTGATAATTTGGCCTCAGCCTCAATATTTTAATATGCAGCCCTATATGGTTTTTTCAAGGGGTGTTCAGCTTAATGACTTGTTACTTCTTCTTGGCGAGGGAAGCGCCGAGGATTTGAGATAACCAGACTTCCAGCGATCGCACGGGATGCTTGGTTTGCATAATTTCCCCGGGGTCCACCATCGGTTCTACCAAAATGGTAAACATTCCCAATCGGTTACCGGCGAGAACATCCGTAAAGAGGCGATCGCCCACCATTGCCACCTTTTCCACCGGCAGATTCATCCCCGTCACCGCCTGTCGTAACTTGCGCCGCGAGGGTTTGGCTGCACCCGTAATGTAGGGTAGATTTAAAGAGCGAGCAATGCCACCGATCCGAGCTTCACTGATATTATTGCTAACCAACCACAGGGTAGCAACCGGGCGAATTTGTTCCACCCACTGCCGGAGATACTCAGACACTTGGATTTCTCGCAGGGGGACGAGGGTTTCATCCACATCCAAAACCAGACCCTTAAGTTCGTTCTCTTTGACGAGCTCTGGTGTCAGGCTTAAAATTGAGTCCCCCAAAAATAAATCGGGTTCTAAAAGTTTTCCCCAAGACATAGTATATTGACCTTCGCTGACTAACACTAACCACCGTCCAGCAATACCGGAAACCACAGTTTAACAGCATTGTAGATAGACCCCCTAGAATCTGCCGTGAGCCAATAATTTGGTTTGACAGCGCGATCGCACAGATCACCCGGATGCTGTCTAAAAACTGCATTCCCCGCAGGATGATTTTGACATACTAAGGCTTTCGAGCCCACTGCGATCGCACTCAATTCTCAGACATCCCCCCCAGGAGCCTGTGCCAATGGCTCCTGGGGGAAATTATTACCGTAACGTCGGGTCCCGCTCATCCCAGATGGCATTTTGAGCCGCTTCATGTTCAGCTAAGGTCCGACTAAAAATATGGGTGCCATCATAGAGGGCCACAAAATAGAGATATTCCGTTTCTTCTGGGGCTAAAGTGGCCTCTAAACTGGCAACCCCAGGCACAGCGATCGGGGTTGGGGGTAAACCCGGATTCAGATAAGTATTGTAAGGGTTAGGGGTGTTCACCTGTGCCAGAGTTAAGGGTTGATCTTCCGTTTGTCTGATATTTAATCCGTATTCCACCGTGGGATCAGCACCCAGCGTCATCCCCTGTTTGAGGCGGTTAGTAAATACACCGGCAATGCGATGGCGTTCCGATGCCACCACCGACTCTTTTTCCACAATACTTGCTAGAGTCACCCATTCTTTCAGACTGAGCTTGGTTTGATTTTGAGGTTGTTGATACACTGGCAGAGCCAACTGTTCAAACCGAGTCAGCATGGGTTGAATAATCGCTTGCGGGGTGATATCATCCGCGCGGAGCTTGTAAGTATCCGGGTATAAAAAGCCTTCTAAATGGGGGATATCTTTCGGGAGCCAGGGATATTCAGCCCAGGGAATTTCCTGAGTGGCACTGAGAAATTCTTCAGCAGTAAAGAAGCCTTGAGACTCGAAATATGCAGCCATTTGCCGCAAATTCCACCCTTCGGGAACGGTGAAATTGAGATGCATGACTTCACCATCCCAGATTTTTTGGGCGATCGCCTGCATCGGTTCATCGGGAGAGAGTTGGTAGGTTCCCGCCTTGTATCCCCCATCTGGGTTTTGGCGAGTTAACCACCGAGTCCACATATTCCAGGCATTCGCGGACCTAATTAAACCCTGTTCTTCGAGTTTAAGTCCAATGAGTTGTCCAGGTTCCCCGGGGTCGATTTGCACGACTTCCAGCCGATTGTCTTGGACGACAGAATCCCGAGGTAAAGATTCGGATACGGGGGCACTAGCCGATCGCCACCACCGCCAACCTTGCCATGCACTGATTCCAATCGCAGCGCAGAGGATAAGCGCCACATATAACAACCAATTTGTTTTTCGTTGACTCGCTGCTTTCATCTTTCTGCCCTCTTGGAGACTCCCACCATACCTGTACCCAGGTTGGTGTCGAGAGGAAAATCGGGGCGTGATTTATGTTGCATAAGAAAACCCATCCTTTTTGTGAAGATGTGTACAGTATTTGTGACTGATTCCTTGAATCAAACCAGTAGAAGAAGAAATATTAAAATTACCTGTTGAACGTACAGCTACACGACCAACATAGATTCCTATTTTCTTC
>NZ_JAFLQW010000015.1 GCF_017313335.1 Phormidium pseudopriestleyi FRX01
AGGGAGACAATTTCTGCGATCACTTCGGGACTGAAGCCATTCTGTTCGCGGCTGACTAATGCTTTTTCTAAATACTCCAAGGCTTCCGGAGTTCCCATCCAAGCTAAGGCACGAACCGCATGAATTTGTAAGGGGATGGAGGTAGCTGGGGAGTCAAGAATTTCATCTAGGCAGGCTGCGGCTTTCGGCGTTGCCACCCGTCCGAGGGAAATCGCCGCCTGATGGGTGACACCGGGGTTAAAGTCCCACAAACGCTCCCGCAGGAGTTCCTCGATTTCCGAGGCGATCGCCCTGTAGATGCCCTCGGTATCGTTTTTATAGGAGGGTCGCATGGCGCATAATCCTAAGCCGATGGTGGCGAACCGACGGACGGAGGCATGAAAGTCATGGATGGAGTCTACGAGGACCTGGGGGATGCGCGGGTCATCATAGCTATTCAGGGCGGCGATCGCCTCGGAACGCACTTGGGGGTCGCGATCGCCCACCACACTCAACAGGGGTTCGATAATTTGAGGATTGCGGATTTTCCCTAAAGAGCGCACGGCTAATGCTCGGGAGGTGGAGTCGGCTAACTGCTGACTTAAAGCGGCGATCGCCGGTTCGCCCATTTGCGCCAGTGCATTGGCTGCCATTGAGCTTAATTCTTCTTCCTGACTATTGAGTAATTCAATCAGGGCAGCGATCGCATCGGGACTATTAAAATCCGCGAGGATTCGACCCGCAAACCACCGCAATTCTACTTCGGCGGAGGGGTCAGCCAGAATCTCCAACAAAGGAGCGATCGCCTCAGTTCCCAGACGGGGAAATACTTTCGCGACTTCCCATCGTTGTTGAAAATCACCGTATTCTAAGACTTGATCCGCCAAACCGAGTAGGGAGGAGGGATTCAGATAGGGCGATCGCCCGTTCGGTTGCTCAGTGGAGACGGGTAGAGATTCAACTCTAGCGGTCCCTGGGATTGCGGCTAGTTTTTCCAAACATTGGGTCACCAATTGCCAATCTTCTTGTTTTGCGGCTTCGTTAGCTTGTTCTAACAGATTAGAGAGAGTTGGGGGCATATTGATGGGTGAGTTTTGAATGAGTCTGGGTGCCATAGTTGCCAAAGTTACAACGGTTCCAGTCTAACTTTTATCCCTTTCAATTTATCCTTGGTTTGGCTGGATGTGCTAGTCGGTTTTGGCCCGTTGATACCTAAATTGAATTCTACTCATCCGTAAATTGCATTCTGAGCTAACTTTGGTATCTAATTTTACTAAGTTTGTTTAAGAGATTTGACATTCTTGCCGAGAACGCCGGTACAGTTGGAGAAACCCGGGAGAAAAAACCCAGTTTTTTGACCCAATAAGCGCCTGCTTTGCCCCTGGCTTTAGAAAGAGATCACAGGTGTCTTGTCCCTCGAATCTAATTTTGTCCCGATGCAATCGCTTTATGTTTTGTTTAAGACAAAATTAAAGTTTCAAAGAGTATCAAATGCTGCTTTAAAATGTCTTAAAAGATGCTATGAATCGGCGTTGAGTGCGGGTGGCTCCAGTACAGCCCCTCGGGGAGTTGTCATTGGATGGCAATGGCGATCGCTTCGTTAATAAAAGAGTCAAGCGTGAGAACTAACACTTAAATTTACAGGTTTAGGGATCAAAGTGACGGATATTCTCAAGAATAAACATTGCATCAATGCTGCATATAAGATAACCGATCAAGCTAACAGGACGAACACCTCATCACCAATTATAGATATAGCGGTTCGGTGGACTCATTCGCGTACTTTTCAAAGCCCCCTTCGACCCTTCGAAGGGGGTTTGGGGTGAGGGCTGTACCTTATGGATATGAGAAACGCTATATAGCAGATCCTTTATCAGTTGTGGAATCCGTCGGCGGCCCCCAACATAAGGCGGCCCAAAGGGGGAGAGGGGAGCTATATATGTCATAAATCATTTAGGATTGCTATAGTAGAGAGCATTGATGTACAATTCCGCCTACAGTGAGAGCTACATTCCTAGCCCTGTCAAAGTGGTAAATTTAATGACGAAAAATCGTTGTTTTTTGTAGGGGTTTGGTCTCCAAACCCTCTGATCTGATGTAGGGGTTTGGAGACCAAACCCTCTTGAGGCTGAAAACCGCTGAAAGCCGACAATATCGGCAGGATAGCCGCTCGTTATCAAGATCCCGAAACAGAAATCGATGTACAATCTACTCTCCAATTCCTCATGCAGGACTTTCTATATTCCTATATAGGAAGAGGTTCAGTTGGGAGATTGCGCTTACCCAGAGGGATGACGATGGTTTGCAGGAATCTGGAATGAGTTTAAACGGGTTAAAATAGCTTGTGCTGTTTGGGGGCGACTGTGCCAGTCGGGTGCCATCAAGTCATCGAGTAACTGTGCCAACTCGGGAGAGAGATTCGGAAGATGACTGTGCCAGATGAGATGTCCTTGAGGGGTTTCGGGAAAGTCGAGGGGGGTTAATCCGGTTAAGGCATATAAACAAGTCCGTGCGATCGCGAAAAAATCTGATTGGGGTTGGGTATCCCCGAGGAGTTGTTCCGGGGGTGCATAACCACTGGTTCCCACCCGGGTACTTCGACTGTGGCGATCGGCAACACTGCCAAAATCAATCAGTTGCAATTGTCCATCGGGTGTGAGAATCAGATTGCTGGGTTTAATATCTCGATGCACTAACCCTTCGTGATGAATTGTGCTGATGATCTCCATCAACTGTGCTAACCAGTGGTCAGCGACAGCTTCGGAAATAGGACCCTGTTGCTCAATCAGTTCCTCTAGGGTTTTCCCTGATTTTTTTTCCATCACGAACCCCTGGAGGGATTTGCGATCGCCAAGGGTGAGGATAAAATATCCCCCCGGTTCCACCTGGGGAATCCTCGGATGTCGCAACCAGATCAAGACTCGGGCCTCTTGTTTAAACAAGCGGACAAAATCAGGCTGAGTCGTAAATTTAAGGACTTTCATCACCTTGGGAGTTCCCCATTCCTGTTCTCCCCAATCCTGGACTTCATAGATATCGCAGGGATAAGCGGGATTGGGTTCTCGCAAGGGAGTTTTGATCCGATAGCGATCGCAAATCAGCAAGGGAGAACCGCAGTTGCCGCAGTGACTCTCGGTATCCGGATTTTCCCGCTGGATGCAGTTGGGATTAATACAGTAACTCACAACCCATTTTAGAAGATGTTGGCTTTTAATGAGTGAGGGGAAACTTGGCTCTTTTGCAACGGTGAAAGCATTTTTTTCGGAAAAGCTGTCTACCTTCAGCCAAATTTCCCCGAGTTGGATTGGGAACTCTAGGCGATCGCCTAGGGAAAACCCAGTTTAACCCGCCATAATCGCAAGCAAGTTACGAAGGTTAGCGCTGGCATATCCCACATCCATTTGGGTTTTATCTTCGAGTTTTCCAGCAATGGCTTCGAGTTGAGAGATCAACTCATCATATCCCCCACTTCGCATCCCGAAAAATTGCAACTGGTTTTTAATCTGTTGCAGCATTTGGGGTTTCTGAGCGGCAGCTTTGCCTTTTTTGCCGGAAGTCTGTACTGAGCCGAGATTATGTTGGATTAAAATTCTTAAACTTGAGAGTTTTTGAGTCTTAACCAACTCTTTAATCTCTTCACAAGCATTTTCCACTAATTTAGTGGTGACAAACTTCATCATCAAAGGTTGCAAGGTGAAGAAAATGTCGCTCGCTGTTTCCTGTTTTTCGATTAAGGCGCGGCGATCCAAGGAATCGAGGTTTTTGAGCATATCCGAGAGGGATATGGGTAATAACATCTCCTCGCGCAAGCGGGAGAGGGTAACCGGACTCCGGGCGATCGCCAACCAGTACAAAATCTCTTCTTCTGAGGGAGATAAGCGCCCGAAATGCTGCTCTAGTAAATGAGTTAGCGTATCTTCGATAAACAACTCGGTAGCTTTCAGGAAATTGGCAGTATTTCCATTAAAGAATTCTTTAATGGTCTGGGCCACAATTTTATACGCCAAGAGATTATCTCCATAGCGTTTAACCAGTTCGACCCACTCTTTATCCGTGGGGGGCACTCCTTTATCGGCAAAGATTTCCCGGGCGATTTCGTGGGAATCCATCGGTTGCAGGGTCTGGACTTTTTCCCCATGCAACAAGGCGATTTCAGCGGGTTCTTCCGTGGTAACGAGGACGAAACAGCTTTGATGATTGGTTTGGGCAATTCGCTTGATGAAATCGCGATAGTTTTCAAATCCTGGACGATAATTCCCGGCGAGTTCATCCCCCTTGAGCAAGGCATCGATATCGTCTAAGATGATCAGGCAGCGATTTTTTTTCAGGAAGTCTAGTAGTCGTAAGATTCTGCCGCTGAGGTCATCGGGAATATCCGGTTTCTTTTGGGTTGAAACGGTTTGCAGCAGATTTCCTAACAAGTCTTCGAGTTTGGGGGTGGCAGAGAGGGACCGCCACACCACGAACTCAAACTGGCTTTCGAGTTGTTTAGCAATCTGTACGGAAAGTCCAGTTTTGCCGATGCCTGTCATTCCTAAAAGGGTGACTAACCGAGAGCTTTCATCGATAATTAATTCTTCTAGGATTTTAAGTTCTTCGGTGCGTCCATAAAATTGGGATACATCCGGCGACTCACCCCAATCTTGGCTGCGGTTTCCGGTGGAGACTGTCTCGGTAGACGGTTCGGCTGCTACAGGTTCAGTTTTTTTGCGGGAAGTTGCCCCCGGTTCGGCTTTGGCTTTACCTTTGGTTTTGGTGGGTGCCGGTGCTTCTGTTTCTTGGGCTTGGTATTGATAGAACAGCTGATGCCGCAATTCAGCCAACTTGCCCGGACCGCGCCCATAAATGCTAAATTTTCTGTAGACTTCGCCGAGTCGTTTGCGCACGGCAATGTTGCTGATCCCTAGGATCGTGGCGATCGCGGCGGTGGAATTCCCGTCAAGTGCCATCATGACGGTTTCTAACTCAGCATCGGAAACGCCTCGTTCTTTGGCGACTACGGTTAAAAACTCGGGGGGAATATGGTTAGTCAAGGTTTCTGAATCTTTACAAACGATACAACGTTTTTCATTATACTGTGTTTCTAAGCATTTGTTGCCCGCGTATGCGATCGAGTCAAAAAATTTTAACGGATTTAGTTTTGTACCGATGGCGATCGCCCAGGGGGACGATGCCAAGACATTGCTCACCGAGCTTTCACCCTTATTGATCAATGTTCTAGCCCCTCTCTCCTCGTGGTTTGCACGGTGCTAGCGGGTCGGTTCGGGCTGTTTATTTCTTTAGCTACTTGACAATATTTTATAGATTATGCATCAGCACTTTGAATAAAAAATCAAGTGCCTCCCAGATATTCCAGTCATCCTGGAAAAAGTGCACCCTAGAGAGATAAAATTTTTCATCCCCTCACCTCCCTCTAACTCAGGGGTTCGGAAAACATCGCCATGCAGCATTGGACACCGCCAGTTCTCCGGCGCTTTGAAGACAATCGGGACAAGAGCAACTTTTTGTTAATCCCGAAGGATAACAGAATATATACTTAAGCCAAAAGACAGAAAATTTTAACACAAGGGATAGAAAAAATCAACTGACGTAACAAAAAGTGACAAAACTCGCGATTAGTCCCAAGGAAATAAGCGGGTGAGCTATGCTTTGTATTTCCCCCAACTCAAGGTATAAGGGTGTTATCCCGGCGACATCACCCCTCACCCTCACTCGGACATTCCCGCCAAAGCCCGCAACCGGGACAAATCTAACAAGCGAATCCGCGCCCCCTCAATCTCCAAGACTCCCTCACTGCTGAGTTTCGCAAACACCCGAGAGAGAGTCTCCGGAATCGTCCCCAAAAAAGCAGCCAATTGTCCTTTCGTAATATCCAGTTCCACTTGTTCCAGAGTCCCCTGGGGTGAATCACTTAAATAAAGAAGATAAGCAGCCAAGCGTTGCGGGACATCCTTCAAGGACAAATCTTCCACCACATGAGCCAACCAGCGCAGATGACGAGCAAAAATTCCTAACAAAGTTATAGCAATATTGGGATGGGCTTGCATCAAGGCCACCAATGCAGTCCGGGGAAAGAATAACACCTGAGTGGACTCTAGGGCAGCAGCAGAAGCGGGAAAGGGTTGACCATCAAAAGCAGGCACCTCGGCAAAATGCTGACCAGGACCAAAGAGTTGCAAAATCTGTTCTTTGCCCAAAGGGGATTGTTTAAAGACTTTAACTCGACCGGAAATCACGATAAAAAAACCCACCCCTTGATCATCGCCCTCCCAAAACAACACCTCTGCTTTTTGATAGGATTGGCCGATCGCAATCTGGGCAAGGGCCTGATGCTGCTCAGGCGGTAAACTCTGAAACAGGGAAGTTTGGGCAAGAAATGCCGGTTTATCAAAAGATTGGTCTTTCAAGACTGGATTCCCGAGACTGAATCAACTCATTGATTTGATTGTACCGGCAAAACTGGCTGATCCAGAATGGGGTTAAGAAAACTAGCCCTGTCAAGGTGGTAAATTGAATGACGAAAAATCGTTATTTTTTGTAGGGGTTTGGTCTCCAAACCCTCTGCCCTCATGTAGGGGTTTGGTCTCGAAACCCTCTTGATGGCGATCGCATTGCACCCCTACAAATACACCTTGACAGGGCTAGTTTAAGAAAACTCACACCTACAGGATTAACCCAGGACCTTTATCCCGGTAGGGGCGATTCGCGAATCGCCCCTACATGGCGGGTGAATTCTCAAAATATGCCTCCGTTAGTCCTGAATTCCGTATAAATTCCGCTTTCTTTGACTTAAGTCAAAGACATTCCCCGAGGGCCAACTTAGAGTAGAGATAACAAGACGAAAGCGACCGAGAGGTAACATCATGTATTGCAGCCAATGCGAACAAACTGCCGGTGGAGAAGCCTGTTATCAATGGGGTGCCTGTGGGAAAAGTCCCGAAGTGGATGCCCTCCAAGATTTATTAACCCATTTATTGCGGGGACTTGGACAAGTGGCGATCGCCGCCCGGGAACGCGGAATTATTAACCGCCAAGCCGATCGCTTTACCTGCGAAACCCTGTTTTCAACCCTAACAAACGTCAACTTCGACCCCGAAAGTTTTGTTGAATATATCCATCAGGCGATCGCCCTGCGCGATGGATTGAAAGCGCAACTGCAAGCTGTCGCCCCCGAGGTCCGTTTTCCCGAAGGTCCCGCCACCTTGGAACCCGCTTCCACCCTCGATGAATTAGTCCAACAAGGGCGAGATGTAGAATATGCCTTTATCTCCAAATCCGCCCAAGACGTTGATATTTTCTCCCTCAAACTAACCATTATTTATGGACTCAAAGGTATCGCCGCCTACGCCTACCATGCTCAAGAACTGGGACAGGAAGACGATCGCCTCTATGCCTTCTGTCATGAAGCCTTAGCGGGACTCGACTCCGTGGATTTGACCCTAGAAGACTGGGTAAAAATCGCCTTAAAAGTCGGGGAAATCAACCTATTGGCGATGGAACTCTTAGATACCGGGAATACAGGTAACTATGGTCATCCCGTCCCCACCCGCGTTCCCCTGGGAACCCAACCGGGCAAAGCGATTCTCGTCTCGGGTCATGACCTCAAGGACCTAGAGGAACTCCTCAAACAAACCGCGAATCAGGGCATCTATGTTTATACCCACGGGGAAATGTTACCGGCGCATGGGTATCCGGGACTCAAGCAGAAATATCCTCATTTGTATGGTCATTATGGGACCGCGTGGCAAAATCAAACCCGCGAATTTGCAAAATTCCCAGGGGCGATCGTCATGACCACCAACTGTTTAATGCCGCCCAACAACTCCTATATTAATAGAGTGTTCACCTGTGGCCCGGTGGGTTGGCCCGGACTGGCCCATATTGAAAACCGCGACTTTAGCGCCGCGATCGCCTGTAGCTTATCCATGCCGGGATTTACAGATACCGGAGACCCCCGCCAAGTCACCACCGGATTTGCCCGTCATGCCGTCTTGAGTATTGCCGATGAAGTCATCGCCGCCGTCAAACGGGGAGATATTCGCCACTTCTTCCTCGTCGGCGGTTGTGATGGGGCCAAACCCAGCCGCAACTATTACACCGAATTCGTGGAAAAAGTCCCTGAAGACTGTGTTGTGCTTACCCTAGCTTGTGGCAAGTTCCGATTCTTTGATAAAGAACTCGGAGACATTGGCGGAATTCCGCGATTGATGGATGTGGGTCAATGTAATGATGCTTACTCTGCGGTGCAAATTACCCTAGCTTTAGCGAATGCTTTTGGGGTGGGAGTGAATGAACTGCCGCTTTCGATGATTTTGTCATGGTATGAACAAAAAGCGGTGTCGATTTTGTTGACCCTTTTCCATTTGGGAATTAAAAATATTCGCTTAGGGCCAACCCTGCCAGCGTTTATTTCTCCGAATGTGTTCAAGTTACTTTCCCAGACTTACAATCTCAAGGAGATCGGCACGCCCGAGGAAGATTTAGCGGCCTGTTTAGGGACGAGTGTCGAGGCATAATCTGGAATTGGTATTTTAGACTTCTTCCAAATCTGGGTAGGGTACGGAATCCGGTTTTCAAAGGTCTATAAAAACCCGCACCCTCAAGGACTCTGTTGGCGAATCAAGAAAGAGACCTCTCCCCGGCCCTCTCCTCAGAGGAGAGGGAGGTATAGGGAATAAATATCTTTGCTGGGAGGGGCTTTCCGGCTCCCCCTTCCCTCTTAGGGAAGGGGGTGGGGGGGTTAGGTCTCCCGTTAACCAACTTCAGTCCTTGAGGGTGCGGGCTTTTTCTATTGTTGAAATTTTTTTAACCAGTCCGGTGGATAAACCGGGCTTTTTTTTAGTTAAATTTAGGGAGAGTTACCTACGCAAAAATACCCTCGTGAATTTTCCCTTGAAAATGTTACGGTTGACAAAGTAATTGGGGGGAACTCCGATTCATCCCGATTGGGTAAGAGTCGCGAGGATCCAAGCCATTCAATAGACTACGTTAGAGCACGAGACTATGAAAACCACGACCCAGTTAACCGTTGCAGCCGTCGCCCTGTTTACGTCTTCTTTTATTAATGTGGCATCCGTTTCTTATCTGATTAATCGCATGAGTGATGATGGTCGAGTGGTGAATCATGCCGGAATTATCCGAGGTGCGACCCAGAGACTGGTTAAGTTAGAACTGACTGATTCGGAACAAGATGATTTAATTGATGCAATTGAGCGGATCATACAGGGACTGATTGAAGGCGATCGCGACTTAAAACTTCCTCCGGCAACCGATCCAAATTTTTTAGAGAAGATGCAGGCGGTTCAAACAGGTTGGTTTACCTTGAAAACGACGATTCAAGAGTATAGAAACGCACCCGAATCAGGTGATGTTCTCCTGCAAGAGAGTGAATTATTTTTTGAGTTATCCAATGCTGCCGTATTTGCTGCGGAAAATTTTTCTAAGGGGAAAGTTCAGTTCACTCTAGTCATTCAAATCACTTTGTTTTTATTAAACTTTGCCCTATTAGTGGGAATCTGTTGGGTCACCCATATCCTCCAGTCTCAAATCAAAAAAGCAATTATGGCGATCGCCTCATCTTGCACAGAGATAGCGGCGATCGTCACCCAACAGGAAGTGGTGGTTTCTATGCAAGCTGCTTCTGTCCATCAAACCACCACCACCACCAGCCATATTCGTCACAGTTCAGCGGAGTCCGCACAGGAGGCGATCGCCGCAAAAAGAGCCGCTTCGGCTGTGATGAATTTGGCCGTAGAAGGAGGTAAAACCGTGCAAAACCTGTTAATAGAAATGGCAACTGTCCAAAACAATTCTAGTGCAATTTATAATAAAATTAATGACCTGAAAGAACGCACCCGACGCATTGAAACCATTTCTTATATGGTCAGTCGCATGGCTAATCAAACCAATCTTTTAGCCTTAAATGCAGCCATAGAAGCCAAACGTGCCGGAATTGATGGCAAGGGATTTACCATTGTAGCGGCTGAAATTCGTCAGCTTGCTAACCACAGTAAAAAATCTGCCGAAGAAATTCAACAGTTGATTATCGATATTCAAACCGCGATGAGTTCAACCTTACAGGTAACCAAAGAAGGCAGTAAAACAGTCCAAGAATCCGTAGAAAGTATCCAGAATATGACAGCAGCCTTTCAATCTGTTGTCGATGCCATTGATGAAATTTTTACCCGCAACGCCCGAATTTCTTTGAGTGCTCAGGAACAAGTCAACGCCATTCAGCAAGTGGTTGAAGCAATGGATTCTATCAACAATGGGGCGAAAGAAACCGTGAATGGTATCAGTCAAACCAAACTGGGAATGCAGCAACTCAATCAAGCCGCATGGAGTTTAAAAACAATGGTTTAGAAGCACTGCCGGGGTGCATCTTAATCGCTGCGCCTTGAACTAGAGTTGAGACTGCGAACAATCCAGTAACTAATCGATAGAGCAAAAATCGCAACCGCCAAACCGAGTAAGGCAAATTCTGAATATTTTTCTAGGTCAAAAATAATAATTTTTCGGGCAACAGCAACCAGGGATGTCACAATCACCAGTTCCACTTGCACCGTATGCTTTTTCATATAGGCTGTAATATTCTCTAAGATTTCCATAGAAATCAGAACATTCAGGAACAAGCCAAATATTTTAAATAACGTATTCGTTAAAAAGCCCACTGGTTCGGTAAACAGGACTTGCAGTAAAAAGATAATTAAGTCACAGACGGCAACTAAAATGATAATAATCATTAAAATTGACAAGACTTTGGCGATCGCAATCTGAATTTGTTCGGTGAGATAAACAAAGTTATCATCTCTAAACCCATCGCTAATTTGGTAATACCATCTTCTGAATCGTCTCATCATTTAACTTGAAAATAAAAGAACTCCGCACAGCCGGGGGCACCGACGGTTGAGCGCCGATGCCCCTCGGTTGTCGCCTATACTCCTGCCGGTGCTTTTGCCAACACCTCGGGGTTTAAGACCTGATTGAGTTTACCACTGCGATATCCTTCTAGGTCTAAATTAACGTAAATAAACCCAAAGTCTTGAAAGGCAGCCACTAAAGCTGGCAAGTCCGTAATTAAGATAAATTCCTTGATTTGTTCCGGGGGTAATTCAATTCGGGCGCTGTCTCCTTCAGAGCGAACTCGGAGATTTTTAAGTCCTAATTTTCGCAAATAATGCTCGGCGCGACCGACTCTTTGAAGCTTTTCTACGGTGATTTCTTCCCCATAAGGAAACCGAGAACTTAAACAGGGTTGGGCGGGTTTATCCCACCAAGGCAAGTCTAAGAATTTCGCCAGTTGACGCACTTGTACTTTGGTGAGTCCAACTTCGGCTAGAGGCGATCGCGCCCCTCGTTCTTTTGCCGCTTGAATCCCTGGGCGATAATCGTGCAAATCATCCCCATTCACCCCATCCACCACATAAGGATATCCCCGGGATACCGCCAAAGGTTTGAGGGTATCATGGAGTTCACTTTTACAGAAATAACAGCGATTTACGGGATTGGAGGTGTAATTGGGATTCGCCATTTCTTGGGTGGTGACTTCTTCATGAGCAATGCCAATTTCTGCGGCTTGAATCCGCGCATCTTCTAAGTCTTCCGGAAGCAGAGAGGGGGAAACCGCCGTAACCGCTAACGCTTTGTCTCCGAGGGTATCGTAAGCAATTTTGGCGACTAAGGTACTATCAATGCCGCCGGAATAGGCAATTAATGCCCGGTCCATCTCTTGAAAAATTTGTTGAAGTTGTTGAAGTTGTTGCATGAGTGATTTGGTTTAAACAAACGGTGATAAAGTTAAAGCGGGGGTCGGTACAGGGGTTAGAAACCCGGTAGCTGTAGAAAATTTCTGGAAATTATCAGCCTATCTGGGAGAAAAACCCCGGATTTTTGGGTGCTTGATTTCTGAGAGGACCGACTCCCTAGAAACAGATAGAAAGATGCCGGTTTAAAATTCCCGTCGGGAAAAGATTAAATTGGCGATCGCCAACAGCAGGACGATGTAAAATAAGGCGTAAATGAAATTGAGCAGCAAGGTCACCGTATCGGGTAATATCCCATAAACCGCTTGATTTTTGAGGTCTAACCGGGACAAGTCGGGTAAGATTAAATATAATCCTCGGGTAATCGCTTCAACCGTGGAATTCCCACTTAGTTCACCGGCTGTAACGATATCCTCACTCAGGTGTCCCATTGCATAAACGGCAAAAGTTAAGAGGGTCGCCAGTAACGAACTGGTGAAGACACTTAAGGCGATCGCCACCGCAGTGAGTAACGACAGTTCTAAAAATAGATAAAACGCCGCAACAAGCAGACTCAACAGGGGATAATCTATCTGAGATAAACTCATCAACCCTAAATATAACGCCATCGTCACCGTAATCAGGACCGCCAGTACAGCACAGAGCCCCAGATGTTTGCCGACGATAAATTCAGCCCGACTAATGGGTTTAGCCAATAAGACGAGAACGGTGCGATTTTCGATTTCATTTTGGATGGGTGCAGTTCCGACAAATGCCGCAACGATTAATCCCAAAATTGCGATCGCCGCAATTCCCAAATCCAGAATAATTTTGTCCTCAGTCAGGACGGCATATTCCGGGACCAGGCGCATTGCCCCGATAAAAAACAACCCAAACACTATGATAAAATAGAGGACGCGATCGCGAATCACTTCCCAAAAGACATTGTTTGCGATCGCTAACGTTCTGCCTGGGTTCACCAAGACACCTCCTCGCTTCAATTTCAACTTTTCTCGATTTTGCTATGAGCAAATTTTAAAGGCATAGGGGCTAAAATGCAATAGAAAAATCCAGAGACTTTGCCCAGTCAATCTAGCCATGAGAATCGCCTCTCTATTTCTATTTTAATCGAAGTGTTGCCCTTGGAAGGGGATGGGTCCGGAAGTCCGATCGCTGGTGGGTCCGCACTCCATCTGAGCCCGCTCTAACGCCTCTGTCGGGGGGGGACTGCTCGCTGGGCCCGGTTGACGAAAGGTCCGAGAGATTTCGCAGGATTTTTCTAGGTAATATTCCTCCTGTGCCAATGGCAACCCTTGAAAAATTGCGAATAACGTGATGCCATATCCAGCTTGACGCTGAATCACCGTTCCCCGAAGTTTCCACAATTCATTTTCTTCGATATCCGGTAACCTTTTCTTAACCGTTTTATCAATCTCAATGCGGTTTTCTAGCAATCCCGAAATCACTTGATTTGCTCGGGGCGACTGTTGCCCCTCTATTTGTTCCCGGAGGAAGGCTTCCATCTCGTTAATCATGATATTTCCTGGGGGTATTTCTGGGGCTTGAATTCCCCAGGCGATCGCGAATGAACTTCTCGCAAAATCTTCGGTTAATAAGCTCGGATAATTTATCATCCACTGATTCAGTAAAAATCCAAATTGCAACCATAAACTAATCAAAACATGAAATACAAACATCACCGTCAATTCTTTCCGAATTGAAATAGTCGGCCAACTGGGTAAGAGTTGCCCTCTAAAAAATTTAGGCAGGGACCGCACCGAAGCAGTCAGCAAGGGCCAGGTGACAATCATAGCTTGATGCCGCCAATTCTCGGGTAAGTCATCCAACAAGATAATACTAAGTAGCATTCCCACAATCCAAGGACCAATCTTGATGCCAAATAGTTTTATCGGTCGTTCCCATTGCCACCAAGCCGTTCCCAGTACAAAAAATATCAAGAATCCCGTATGGGTGAAATGATAGGCATTCATAGCCGGAGGAACAAGTAGCCAGGAAAAGGCACAGAGTAACCAAGAAAATATGCTTAATAAAATCAATGTTTCCCAACAAAAGGGTCGGGGAGGTCTTAATCTATCGATCCAGTATTTGAGCATTTTAGCTAATGAAACGGTGGAGGATAGGAGCCAGAAACTACTCAGGGGATATTAATGCCTGATCTTGTGTGATGTAAACTTAGAAGTTAAATGTCTTTTAACCATAACACTAATAAAATCACGCTATGACTATAGGAATGACCCCATAAAACAGCCATTGCTTGTCGTCGTTCGGGGGCTTTTTTAATTTTGCGAGTGTAATATCTCGAATCTTCTTCTAAGTCATTTTCAGATTCTGCCTTGAGCGGATAAGCAGAGTCAATGATTTTATTGAATAAATTCAAACTAATAAGTTTGATGGCAAAGTTGGCCCAGAATAGGACGAAGCCGATCATAAAAATTAAAGAAAGGCTGCCCTCTCCTAATTGATTCAAGAAAATGTATGTAACGAGTTGAATTTTGAGAGTGGGGGAAAGAAAAGGTTCGATATAGAAGAAGAATACCCAGCCCACACAAGCGGAAATTAAATTAATGGTTAGGGCATATTCAACGCTAGTTTTTCGGCTGACTTGACAGCGAGCATAAAATACAGACGATTCAATGGCAACTGAAATTGTTAAAAGAAAGGTTTGAAGTAAAATAGTCGGCAGAGGGAAAACCATAGTGGCTATTGACTCCTAATCTTGCCTATTCTACCTGACTGGGAGGGGTTTAGTGGGGAGATGGGGGAGATGGGGGAGACTTACAAGAGTAGTTTTTTTACGTTCAGGGGGGATTTGCCTCAGATTTAAGATGACTTCCTCCGGTCCCCGGACCTTGCCAAGGTCCGGGTTAGGGTGGGGTCCTCTTGACGCGCGATCGCGCTTCAAGTGCAAGAGAAATGAGTGGGTGGAGAGTTCACGCGCAAGCGCGATCGCCTGAGTTACGAAGAAAGAGGTTGGCACCCGGCTCTATACAGCTGCGATCGCCTCCATTGAGTGCGTAACTCAGGCGATCGCCACGTCCAGAGGACCCCACCCTAACCCGGACCTTGCCAAGGGGAGGGAACCGGAGGTAAGGCAAATCACTATGAGCGTAAAACCCCTACTATTGTAAGGATGGGGGAGATGGGTCCTCGTAACTAGGCTGAAGCCCAGTCAAGAGGAACGACAGCAAGTCGTTACTACAAATTTCCCTATCCTCCCCATCTCCCATTGCCCATCCTGCAATCTGCCGCGAATTAGGGAAAAGGGGACGAGAACTCTGATAATAAGAGGTGAAGGTATTCATAAAATATAAACGAGCTATGACAAGAACTGGCATTGGCATTCGCACGGCTGTTTCCCACGAGCGCATCGTAGGTCAGATTCACGTTTATGATGGCGCGGGAAAGGGGAAATCCCAGGCGGCCCTTGGAGTCGTGCTGCGTTCGATTGGTTTGGGCATTAATACCCCCCTGCAAAGCAGAGTGCTGCTGTTGCGGTTTCTCAAGGGTCCGGCGCGGCATTATGAAGAAGATGCGGCGATCGAGGCTCTGCAACGGGGTTTTCCTCATCTGATTGATCAGGTTCGCACGGGAAGGGCGGAGTTTTTTGGTCCGGATGAAATTACGCGGTTTGACCGCCTGGAAGCGCAACGGGGTTGGGATGTGGCAAAAGGGGCGATCGCCTCGGGTCTCTATTCGGTGGTGGTGTTGGACGAAATCAATCCGGTTCTGGATTTAGGATTACTCTCTGCTGAGGAGGTGGTTGGCACGCTTCAGGATAAACCGGAACATCTGGAAATTATTGCTACTGGGCGATCGGCACCTCCAGCTTTATTGGAGATTGCGGATTTACATTCGGAAATGAAGTCCCACTATCATGCCGGAGGGGTGGAAAATGGCATTGATGGGATTGAAATTTATACAGGTTCGGGAAAGGGTAAGTCTACGAGTGCTTTGGGTAAGGCGTTGCAGGCGATCGGGAAGGGAATTAGCCAGGACCAATCCCATCGGGTGCTGATTGTGCAGTGGTTGAAGGGGGGAAGTGGCTATACGGAAGATGCAGCGATCGCCGCGTTGCGTCACAGTTACCCCAATCTGGTAGATCATCAGCGCTGTGGTGGCGATGCCATTGTCTGGCGGGGTCAGCAGAAGGAGATTGACTATGTGGAGGCAGAACGGGGGTGGGAAATTGCGCGATCGGCGATCGCATCGGGACTCTATAAAACCATCGTCCTAGATGAACTCAATCCCACCGTTGACTTAGAACTGCTGGAAGTTCAACCCATTGTTGATGCCTTACTCCGCAAACCCAAAGACACCGAAATCATTATCACCGGGCGCTGTCAAAATATTCCGGCCTACTTTGAGTTAGCCAGTGTTCATTCAGAAGTCTTCTGTCACAAACATTATGCCAATCACGGAGTAGAACTCAAGCGCGGGGTTGATTTCTAAATTGGGTCATTTGTCGTTTGTCATTTGTCGTTTGTCATTAAACCAATGACCAATGACCAATGACCAATAACCAATAACCAATGACAAATAACCAATGACCAATGACCAATGACCAATGACCAATGACAAATAACCCCCTTCAACTGGCGGTTCCGGTGCGAACTAGCATGACGGTACAATCGCAATTGCTGGCGATCGCCTCGGGGATATTTCCCTTGACCACCGAGTGCAGTAAACCTTCACGACTGGCCCCAAGGACAATCACATCACATTGGTCTTTTTGGGCCAAATCAATCAATGCATCCTGGACCGAATTAGCGCAGAGGGAGGTGGAAATCACCGGACAGGAGACTTGCCGTTCCAGAAAGGCCAAAGCCTGGTCAAGGACCCCGGGGTCTGCACTATACGTTCCTGGCCCAAACACTTGACAGAGGCGAATTTCAGGATTAGCAGTCATCGACACCAATCCGGGTAATAATTTCACCGTCGCTAAACCACTCGGCCCACCCCGAATCGGAACCAGCCACCGTTGAAAGGATAATTTAGGGGAGGCAAGCCGATCGCCTGCAGTAGTCGAGACCGAAATCTTGCCTGAACGCGGGGTTTCCCGCTTGCGTGGTGAGGGGGGGAAGGCGGTTTTGCCCATTTTGACCAAAATCACATCACAAGGGGCTTGCCGAATCATTGTATCCGCCACATTCCCAAAAATCCGCCCGGGAGTGCCGGTACTGCCTTTCCATCCCATTAACACCAGGTCGATATGTCGCTCATCAATCGTTTCCAACATCGCCTGGGCCACATCATGGGCCACCCGGACTTGAGTATGTACTGGCACATTCCAATCCCGACCCATCCGTTCTGCAAGACGCAATAACCGACGAGAGGGAATCGTTTTCACTGCTGTTTCATCGGGGGATTGGTGACGGGAGATGACAATGATTTGTAAGCATTCCACTTCATAGTTGCGCTGATGAGCGATCGCCACCGCCCAGCGCAGCAATGCCGGGGCCGTTTCCGGATTAGCCAGGGGGACCAGTAACCGTCCTTGACCTGTGGCGGGCGATCGCGTCTGATAGACCAGATAGGACGCTTCCGGATGAGGCCCAAATCCTTGTTTTCCCGTCAGGTGATCGCTTTCAGCGCGAATAATATCCGTGCGAGTAATAATCCCCACCAGCTTTCTGCCTTCCGTTACTGGCACTCGACTGAGACTGTAGCGGTTGAGTTGAAACAGCACTTCCATCAAGGTATCCCGAGGGGAGACTTTCACCGCCTCGGGAGTCATAATCTTGGACAGGATAGTATCTGGCGGTAAATTCAGCTTAGAGATTTTTGCCAAATCCGACTGGGCCACCATGCCCACTAATTTCCCATCATCTACTACCGGAAATCCGCGATGATGAGAGCGAGAGAATGCTTGGACGACTTCCTCAATGGAGGTTTCACAGCTTAAAGTTTCCACTCGGCGCTGCATAACATCTGCGGCGCGAATCTCACTTAGAATTGCATTCGGGGTGGCTTCTTCTTTGAGGTCAATGCCATTGAGTTTGAGTAATTTATCGTAGAGAGAACCGCTTTCGGCCATTTCTGCGACGAGGTAAGACACCACGGAAACAATCATTAGGGGGAGGACTAAGTTAAAGTCTGTGGTGATTTCAAAAATCATCACGACAGCGGTGATGGGGGCTTTGGAAACGGCACAGAAAAAAGCCCCCATGCCTGCTAGGGCATAAGTGGTGGGCAATCCGGCACCGAGGATCGCAAATTGCCATATCCCGACGAGATAGCCTAACGCCGAACCGAGAATCAGGGAAGGGGCGAATAAACCCCCAGGTGCGCCGGATCCAGCGGCGATAATCGTCAGGCAAAAGTGACTTAGGAAGGCGATCGCCGAGGCTCCGGCAGTGGGGGACCCAGTAATTAGGAACTCCCGCAAGCCGCTATTATTGCGAAATAAGGGGGGTAACAGGGCGATCGCCACGCCGCAAATTAATCCAGCCAGTCCCATGCGCCAAGGCAGGGGCACTCGCAACACTTTCCGGTTAAATTTAATACTCGCGACAATGCCTTGGGTGAAGAGGGTTCCCAGCAAGCCGGAGAGGATGCCTAAAATCAGGTAGAACGGGATTTCTGGGGCCGTGAATTGGGATTGAAAGCCGGTTGCACTTAAGTTTAAGTCGAGACTTTTTCCCCCTAAAATTCGGGAGACAACGGCCCCAATAAATGAGGCGAGGATAGCTGGACCTAGGGAGAAGGCGGAAATATCATGGAGGAGTTCTTCAACGGCAAACAGCACTCCGGCCAGGGGAGCATTGAAACCCGCAGCTAAACCTGCCGCTGCACCTGCGGCAATCAATTGGCGTCGGTAATCTGGGGAGGTGGGAAACCATCGGCCAATTTCAGCGGCGATCGCCGCGCCGATTTGCACTGTTGGACCCTGCCGCCCCAAGGTCAACCCGGATCCCACTGTGATCACGGTACTGATTAATTTAATGAAGGCGACTCGTAAATCGAGGGATAAAGGAAATCCAGCCAGGGCCGCCTTCACCTGGGGAATGCCACTGCCGGATGCTTCCGTGGCAAAGCGTTCGACTAGAAATCCGGCGATCGCCCCTCCAATGAGTCCAATCATCGGTAACCCAATCCAAGAAGGCAGATTGAAGGAGGCATAGATCCGCCATCCTCCCAACCATCCCACCCCTTGTTTCAGGAAAACCGCCGC
>NZ_JAFLQW010000167.1 GCF_017313335.1 Phormidium pseudopriestleyi FRX01
AGCTGGTAAGGGCCACCATTGTAGAGCCACTCATCCAAGCTGGCTGCTTCCCAAATTGGGTAGAAGTGCAAACCGATCGCATTACTCGAAGGAACAACTGCACCAGAGATGATGTTGTTTCCGTACAGTAAAGAACCGGCAACGGGTTCGCGAATACCATCGATGTCAACGGGGGGTGCCGCGATGAAAGCGATGATGAAGCAGACAGTGGCGCTTAAGAGGGTGGGGATCATCAACACGCCGAACCAGCCGATATAAAGGCGGTTTTCGGTGGAGGCGACCCACTCGCAAAAGCGGTCCCACAGATTAGCGCTTTCGCGCTGCTGTAAAGTGGTGGTCATAGTTTTATGATTGCTATTGGTTTGTCGAGGTAGTTATGATGTTTTTAGATTAATGCTTTTGTAACGGTTTGTAAAGGGGTTGGCGCTACAGTAATCCTGATGAGGGACATAAGTAGGGGTTATCACTGTGGGGTTCCGAGTCAACCGGACAGGACTTACGCAGGACTTACTCAATTAAACTCTACCTACAGTGAAAGGAAATGCATAAGTCCCAAAGGATTGACTCGCTGCGGGAATTTATCAAACTAATCTGGTTTTAGGGTTCCATCATCCCAGTAAACGACCTTTCACAGAATTGGCGACAGATTAATAGTTGGAGTTAAACTGTCAATAACTTTTAGCAAACAGATTGTTGGGAAAATCATGACAAACCTATCTAAGGAACAAACAGGGATTATCCGGACAGAACGAGGACTGACCATCGCCGGTACAAGGATTACTCTCTACGACATTATGGACTATGTGACGGCTGAATATCCCCCTAAGTTTATCAGGGGATTATTTGACCTAACCGAAGAACAAATTAACGCGGCTTTAGCTTATATTGAGGCCAATCGTCCTCTGGTTGAAGCGGAGTATCATCAGGTGCTTCAGGAAGCGGAAGAACTGCGACTGTATTATGAAGAAAAAAATCGGGATCTAATTGCTAGAATTGCCGCAATGCCACCGAAACCAGGTCAAGAAGAGATTCGGGCAAAACTTCAAGCAGCCAAAGCAAAGTTTCGGTCTCAGCCATGAATTTTTTAGTCGATCATAATTTAAGAGGACACGCGATCCTTCTGTCGGGAAGTATGGTGAGTAGTGGCTGGCTAGATTGGGTGGTTATTCGATTTATCACTTTTGAGGAAGTTGGCCTTTCAATCAATAGTGATGATCGGATAGTTTGGCAGTTGGCTCAGTCAAATCATATGATTTTGTTGACAGCCAATCGGAGTATGAAAGGCGAAAACTCTCTGGAACAAGTGATGCGGGAGGAGATGACTTTTACATCACTCCCCGTGATTACCATTAGTGATGCTGACCGCTTGTTGAATGACTCAGAATATCGGCAGCGTTGTGCAGTTCGTCTGGTGGAAATTGTGATTGATATTGATGTTTATATGGGCGTAAGTCGGCTTTTCATCCCATAAAGTGGGGTTGAGATTGTGGCTAAGGTGCGATCGCCATTAGAGGGGCGATGGTTCACGGATAGACCCAGAGAATGTTAAGGAGAGAAACTCCTTTGGGGGCGATTCTATAGAAGCGATCGCTTTTCGGGAGTCGCGCCTCCTTCTTCTATCAGACTATAAGCAGCATAGAAACCGGGTTTTTTTGAAAACCCGGTTTCTTGGCAATCTTATTGGGGCGATCGCACCCCATTAACTAGGCTCTCAGGACTTATGGTGATAAGTTTATTTTATCAACAGAAGTCCTGAAGAACCCCGGATTTTTTTGAAACAACCCAGTTTCTTGGCTTATGCTCGCGCTTGATTCCGAGGAGCCGGAGCACCGCGTAATAATCCTTCGGTACTAAGATCCTCATCGATTTCTTCCCAGTGAATCCCATAACCCCCGCCACAAATCACCCATTTTTCTAACTGTTCGGGAGTAGCTTTTAAAAGTCGAGGGAACCAAGCTAAAGGAACGGTGAGAGTGCGTCCATCCATTAATTCAACACTAAAAGCATCTTCATGGATGAGAACATTTTTCACCCGAATATCAGTTTGAACTGTCAAAATATTCATGCCAAGCCTCCAAAAAATTTTGTTGATTCGATTCCACCAGGGATTCTATTTTTCTTAATTCTTTAGCATTAAACCCGATATTTTTCGCTAAAGATATCGGAGATAGCCAGAATTTCGCGGAGAGATTATCTCTATCAATATGAATATGGGGTGGTTCGTTGGGTTCATGGCTATAAAAATAAAAGCGATAGGCTTCAAATCTTAAGACGGTTGGCATGGGTTGAGGTCAGTTTCTCATCAGATATTGAATCAGATTTATCCAAGTTGGTCAGGAATAGTCTCACTCAAGCGCCCTTTGTCGGTCATTAAAGTCGATTATAGCAGTTCCAGCTAAAACCTGGAAATTTCACCTGAAACCTGCATTGAGAGAAACTCCTCTGGGGGCGATTCTATAGGAGCGATCGCTTTTCGGGAGTCGCGCCTCCTTCTTCTATCAGACTATAGGCAGCATAGAAAGCGGGTTTTTTTGAAAACCCGCTTTCTATGCAATCTTATTGGTGCGATCGCACAACATTAACTTTAAAGGCTATCTGTGATTTTTTCATCTAATTCATTAACCGCAGACATCACACCAAACTCATAATCCGTTAAAAGAGTCTTTTTAATTTGATGTAGAGACTCAACTAGATCCTCACGCAGACGCGGTTTATCTTTTGCAACTCCATTGGTATAATCCCAATAATCGAAGGCAATTAATCCCAGACCGACAGCAGGATCAATTATAGATGCTATTGAACTGGAAAGAAAGCCTGCTGCAACTTTACTAGCGGCTTTAGCTGCAACTTTACTACCCGCTTTAATTGCCAAATAACTTCCTGCGCCTATAATTTCAACGGCCAATGTTTGATTTCCTTGTTCATTTTCTAGTCTTACCTTAATTCCTTCTAAATATTCCGGCCAGTCAGACTGGGTAATTTTATATTTTTTAGAAACATTTTTCAGTTGCTTAGATAGTTGATTTAAATACAAATCAGTTGTATCAATCAGAATCGTCTTGAATTTACTTTCTGCTGATTTTGAATTGACAACGCGACGAGCAAATTCCCGATGAATATTGGCAATGATGCGGTCTTTAATTCTATCGTCAACTATAGACGGGTCAAATCTTGTAATTGCCATTTCACCTAAATAGTCTAAAAAAATTAGAAGTTCTTGTGTTCTTTGATTAAAATAATTAAAATACCAATCTAAAAAATCGGTATCTAGGCGCTTAATTAATTCAGATTCCCATTTATCTAATTCGTGTTCTGCATATTCTTGAGCCTCTTTATAGGCTGTTTGACGAGCTTTGTCAAAAGCTCGTTGGTTGTCTGAACCCCAAAATGCCACCATATTTGGCGTAATTTCCAAGGATGGAGGCGGATTTAATTCAGCAGCTAAAGCTTGAGTCATAATCAAGCGTCCCAGTAATGGGAGTAACACCAGTAAAATCACTAGAGTCCAAATGATAATACTCGCTATCTTAATCGCTTTTACGATGATGTTTGTTTGTTTTAACTCAACCAGACTGAAATCGCGATCGCGCAAAAAATCACTTAATTTTTTGTCTAAATTTTTAACAATAATCTTCCGTACTACAGGAACACCACTGGGAAGGCAAACCAGATTATTATTTTCATCTACAAACGCCAGAGTTAAACATTGACCTTTGGGTTCTTCTTCGGGAGACTTTTCCCTAAGAATAGCTAATTGCCTAATATTAGTATTTTCCTGACGATTGAAATTACAATAATCAACTAATTCATCTAAGCTAATTTTTTCTAAAAACTCAGGTTCTTCTTGGATAGAACATGATGAGGCTTTAAATTTGTCTATTATTTTTTTTGCATTTTCGTCACTCTCTTCTATTTTTTTAATCAATTGCAATTCAAATTCAGGGGATGATTTGAACAAAGCCATGAAAATACTCCAGTATCGGTTTAAGGATTAATAAAATATATTAACCTGGTGTTAGATGAGTTTTTAACGTTTTTAATTTTTAATTTTTATTCAGCCAATCCAAGTATCAATTTTTTGTTCATACTTGGCCTGTAAATAATTATTGATCCATCAAATTAATCGTCCCAACATCTTTTTTGTCCATCAACATATCGACAAATTCGCTTCTCAAGAATTAAATGTTTTTGAACTTGATCGGACTGAGAGTTTGCCATATATGTCTGACTGACAGCAATATTATGTATTGGGTTAAAAGATGAACTAGCCCATGCAGGAACAACATTGCTGAAAAGCAGCATAACCATTAATATTGAGGCCGAAAAAAATGTGATTGCTTTTTGCATAGTTTTTCTCTGGAATGTACTTCACGAAAAAACTGTCTTCATTATCTAAGATCCTTTTAGCTCTGACAACCCCCCAAAAGTACGGTAAAGTCAGGATGGTTGTAAAGTTTTTTATCAATTCATGGAGGGGATACTTGTCAAAGTACGAAAAAGTACGATACATTAAGAAATGCTTAAGCTAAGACTTCAACCCTAACAAAATCTATGACTACTGAGGAACTGTTGCAATGGGCGGATGACATTGTATTTACCAATACAGAAAAACACCTTGATTCTGTGCAATCGGCTATCCTAGAAGGCGCTTGGCAAGGGTTAAAATATGAGGAGATTGCTAAAAAATGTCATCGCAGTAAGTCTCATATTAAAAATATCGCTGCGGAATTATGGCAGACTTTATCAGAACTGTTAGGAGAAAATATCCACAAGGCAAATGCTCGCTCCATTTTAGAACGAAAAGCGATCTCTAATATTTATAATTATGGACACTCTTCACCCATAGTTAGTGGTTATATTGATAGTCATATAAATATCTGTTCTGAAAACCGGCAATATCCAGAAGATGCTAGATACCGATCGCCCTCCAACTCCAACTCGCCTCCCAGCAAAAATCAACCCACCATCATCGACTTAACCGACGCACCAGAGTTAACCGATTATTACCCTCGTCCTGCGGAAGAATCCATCCTCAAACAATGGATGTTAGAAGCGGGTATGCGCTTGATTACTCTCTACGGTTTAAGTGGAATTGGCAAAAGCGCCCTCACTGTCAAATTGATTCAAGACATTCAAACCGAATTTGATTACATTATTTGGCGGAGTCTTGAGAATCCTCCCCCCTTCTCTACCTTACAAACCGAACTCTACCAATTCTTTTCCCAATCACAACCCAACCCTTGCGCTACACTTATCGAATATTTGCGTTCATTTCGTTGTTTAATCATCCTGGATGATGTCCAGAATCTATTTTAAAGCGGTCAAATAGCCGGTCAATATCTAGCCGAATATGAAGATTATGGCAAATTCTTTAAACAAATGGTCACTTCATCTCACTCCAGTTGTGTCATCCTCCTGAGTTGGGAAAATCCCAGAGAACTGGCGACTTTAGAAGCGGAAAAACGACCTCTGAGGAGCTTACACATCACAGGTTTAGAAGCAGAATCAGCTAAACAAATCCTGAAAGATAAAGGCTTGAATGATGAGAACCAATGGGAAGACTTAATTCGCCTTTATCAAGGTCATCCTTGCTGGTTAAATATTATGGCTTCCACTATCCTGGAACTTTTTAACGGAAACCTTTCCTTATTTTCATCTAATCCAACTGAATTATTTTTAGGTGACTTAGAACCCTTATTGTTAGCTCATTTAGAACGGTTGTCTGATGCCGAGAAAACCGTGAGTGGCTGGTTAGCGCTTCAAGGGGAAGCGATCGCGATTTCTCCGCACCCCGCCGAAAGTGGATTATCTAAATCTGAATTTTGGCAAGGTATCCAATCTTTAACCCGACGCGGTTTAGTGGAAAAACTGCCCGTTGAATCGGGATGTCGGTTCCGCCTCAATCCGGTCTTTCAATATTATATTCAGTCTCAATTAACCTAAGTAATTCGGTTTTATTAAATTATTGAATTCAAGCTGATTAAAACACAAAAAAAACGCCCCCAATTTGGAGGCGCTTTTTTTATTCAAAAGTCAGATTAACCATTGATAGAAGGAGCCGTCAAAGCAACCGGAGTCGCTTCGCCAGCAGCCAAATCAAGGGGGAAGTTATGAGCATTACGCTCGTGCATCACTTCCATACCCAGGTTAGCGCGGTTAATAACATCAGCCCAGGTATTCACAACACGACCCGTAGAGTCGATGATGGACTGGTTGAAGTTAAATCCGTTCAAGTTGAAAGCCATCGTGGAAACACCCAAAGCGGTGAACCAGATACCCACAACGGGCCAAGCAGCTAAGAAGAAGTGCAAGGAACGGCTGTTGTTAAAGGAAGCATATTGGAAGATTAAACGACCAAAGTAACCGTGAGCGGCGACAATGTTGTAGGTTTCTTCTTCTTGACCGAATTTGTAACCGTAGTTTTGAGATTCGGTTTC
>NZ_JAFLQW010000452.1 GCF_017313335.1 Phormidium pseudopriestleyi FRX01
CCTAAATAGGTCGTGGCTTAATTTCCCCTGTAGTTCATTATTTAGGTTTATGTCTGTAAAGACTCAAGGCTTATCCTAGAGTTAGGATGATTAAGTTTAAATGTGAAGAAAATTACTCATAATTCAATTTTTTATTGTGGATTGAAAACATCAAGATGTTTGAGTAAAGTAATATTTTTTGACACTGTTGCTACGTCAGAAAATATTTTAAAATCACTGCAATCATCAAAAAAAGTTAGAGTATCTTCATGTATCGCCTTAACAATGGGATTCTCAAAACTATGTGTTTTATCTTTAAGTTTGTCTTCTAGCTTATTGGATTTGATGAAATACACAATCCAAGAAATTAAGTAACTATTTTCTATTTCTCGGGTTTTAAGTTCCGCTAGAAATTCCTCAAGATGCTCCACGATAGAATCTGTATAAATTTTTCCAAAATTAGATTGTAAAATAGCTTCTATAATCCCCAGAATTTTGGGAAAAGATTTTATTCTTAAGTTGGCAAGCATTAGCAATAAGCTAATTACTTTGGGCAAAGATTTTTTATCTAGTTTCACACAAATACTATAATTTTTCCGATTTACTAGGTCTGCTAAAAAACGGTCGATCACTCCACAACCCGGGTTATTTTTATCAATTTTAATAACTGATAAACATACTTCTTTAAATCCCTCGTAATCATAATTTTTCTTGGTCTCAGGATTGATGTTGTAATATTCAGATCTCCAATTTCTAAATAAACCATTGGGTAGACTATGAAATTCGGTTTTTCCGTCATGAAGCTCAAGTCGATACTCTTTTAATGCTGACTGTAAAAATTTTAGGGTTGATCGTCCACTAGATTCTGTTTTTGCCAGAATGCGGTAGTCATCTTTGAAGCGGACTATAGCAACATCATTTATAATACCCTCCGTAATCAGCGATGTTGAGAGTTTTCTATCGATTCCTGATAAAATAATTTCTGAAACTATGTCAGAGACAACAGGGCCGATAGGTATTCCATTAGTGCAACCATCATTGGCAGACTGAAATAGTTTGTCAAGACAATTTCCTAAAAAACTGTGGTTATTACGATTTTCTTTTTTTCTAATAGTTTCCTTACCATGCAATGCCCAGGGAATACTATGGGTATAAATAGATGGATAAAAAATTTTTACATCAGTTTTAATTAAGTATTTGTACTTGAAAGCTATAGAAGCCGAATCATTTTCCGCCATTTCAATCCATTCATAAATCATTCTTCCACTTCTCAACTTTCCAATTTTTCCTATGTTTTTATCATCCAAAGGAATAGGAAAGCTATAAGAGCAAACTTTATTGTCTTGATGGAAAAGACAGCTAGTTATTGTATCCCACTCATCAGCAATTTTAAATGCAATATCAGAATGAATGGTGGGGGCGATAATTCCAAATATTCTATCAGTTAAATCAGTTTTTGGAAAATGGACTTGCTGGAATTCATAAATTTTAGGCTCAATTTTTTTATTTTTACCTTTAGGTTTAAAATAAACCTTTCCAAGTTGTGGGTGCTTCGTCACCTCAAAACATGGGGGTAGAACGTAAGCCTCTGGAAAATATCCTTTGGTTAAAAGCCAATCATAGATATCTGACTTAGTAAGTGCTTCTGCCAGCTCTTTCGTGCGTTGAAAGTGTTCTTGAGGGTTACGGCTCATAGTTGAATTTTACCTAATTTTTTATGTTTTATCCTAATCAAACGTGATTAATATTTTTTTCTAAAATCCCACAATCCACCCTGATTAATTGTACTGACTTCACGCTTACAGATTCAACATACATACCTTCCGATATTGCGATTAACATAGGTGCTTATTTCTGATTTTAATTATACCAGACAATAAATTATTTGCCAAACTTCTTTCCTCCGCTAACCTGCCTGATATAGCAAACTTAAATTATTCCAACAATGGATCCAAGCCAGAGAGTCTTGTGGTGCGTGTGCGATCGCGGAGGGTATGCGCTTTTCACGTAACTAAGCCTGTATGCGATTCACCTACATTTTGCTCGCTTTTTTATGAAAAACTGATTTAGACGTGCTATATAACAGTAGTTTAAGCTAATGCGATATCAGGGTATTACTCATCAAAAAACCCAGTCTGTCATCCAGACTGGGTTATCCAACTCTTATCAAGAGGAGATAAATCTAATCAAACTTATCTCCCCTCAAAAATTGCATCTCCTCAAGACTAGGCACGGGGATAAGGCACCACATTCTCGCCAAAATAGCGATTATATTCAGCACCTTCGACCAACGCACTCACTGCGGCGGCTAAACCGTTTTCAGTCAGTAATTGCTCAGACTCAGCCAACTCGGGGGTTGCAGGAGTGCGACCCAAGAGGTGACGGCAGAGTAACTCAGCCGCTTTTAAACTCGGATAAGGCTTGACAAACCGAGCTTCGTATGCTTCAGAACTGGCCAACTGACCCACAAACTGACGCACCGAGATTTCACCGCGAATCAATTGTGCTTCTGCATTATTCAGGCGGAACTCTGCGGGAATTTCTTCACTGTAGATATCCATCACCTGACGATAGATTGCATCGATCGCACTTTCCATCTCAGCCGCACCCATCTGCTCACTCACGCGATAAATCCGCGCAACTTTGCTCGCACTAGACCGTTGTGGCATCACCCCACTCACGGACCGACCCACTTGCACCACATCTAACTTGTGCGCCGCTTGGGATGCCATTGCACTCGCCATCAACGGGCCTTTTGTCGGGTCCATCGTGGAGTTTACCGGATCGAAACTTGGCACAACCAAGTCTTTATTCTGCTTCGTTAACTGGTTATACAGCTTCTCCGTATTCGGGAAGTTCGCCGCCGGCAGAGTCGGGAAACGACGATACGGAACCGTATCCTCGTTAAACGCTTGCAGATACTCCATACTGGTGACCATTGCCGAGATAAATCCTCGGATCCCTTGGGTCGCCAGAATTTGGTTATACTTGCGAATTTCCTGCTGATTCAGCGGAGCACGACCTAAGAAATGCTTAGTTCCCAGTTCGATCACCTTCGTGTTCGGATAGGGAGTGTAAAACTCCTTGACATACAGCTTGGAATTCCCCAGTCCTTCAATAAACTCCTTAACGGTAATTTCGCCGTTCCGCAGTTTGCTTTCGATGACGCTAAACTCATTCTTAATCACATAAGGATTGAGATCGCGCTCGAAGATTTGGCGGTAAGCGGCTTGAATGACCGCTTGTGCTTCCACCGGAGTGCGGTTAGTGAGCTTGAACACCTTGGTTTGTTCGCGGCGTTTGCCAACCCCTTGGCCGATGCGGTTTTCGATTTCCGGTATCGATCGCTCGGGAACGGTACCGAGTTCGATAAAGCGCGAGGGTTCGTCTTTCTCGACTTTGAGGTTCTTGTCGCCAATCGTGCCAACCCGCAGCGATCGCAACGCTTGACCCCCTGGAGTCAGATAGCGCTCATAAGGAATCGTATCTTCCCCAAAGGCTTCCTCATACTCCTTACTATCGAGAATCGCATCAACAAGAGCATAGAAACCCTTCTTAGAGCAAATATCAAAGTAAGCATTCATTTCCTGCCGTCCGTAGGTCGGGCGACCTAACAACCGACGGTGAATATATTCGATCGCCTTACAAACATAAAGCGAACTCCAGTACAGATTCCGGAACACATCGGACTTCGCCAACGCCCGAATAAACTCCCGCAGGGTAATATCGCCGTTTTCCAGCTTAATTTCTGCTAACTTCAGGCGTTGAGCATCATAAACATCCCGACCAAACACCTGGCGATAGGCTGCCGTAATCACCCCTTGAGTCGAACTCTCCGAGTATTTAACACTCACCCCTTGCACAGATTTGGCACCACCGCGCTGACCATACTGTTTCTGTCCACTGGGGATTTGATCCAGCTTGATCGCCTTCGCACCCAGAGAACCGGGAGAAATACCCCGCGCTGCTGGATTGCTCAGTTGGTTATTGATGCCAGGACCACGATGAATCAGGATCCGGCGAGTGTCTTTGCCAAACGGTGCCGGACGATTTTTCGGATTGCGGGTTTCTTTCGGGAAGATGGCCCCAAACTGGATTTCCAGAGGGTCGTTCCCCATACCATAAGCGTGTTGATCCGGCAGAGGCCGATTGTAGTCTGCAAACAGGGTGATAAATTGCGGGACTTTGCGGAACGGTGCACTGTAATTAAACAGGTCCAACTGAGGTCCCCAGTTCCGGCACTCTTGGGCTTCTTGGCCCAAACCGCGCAGGTAAGGTACAGTTTCCTCGCCGAAGTAATCAGAATATTCCAGAGAATCGACTAGGGCATTCACCAAAGCGGCTAAACCACCCTTGGAAACGATCGCAAAGTATTTGTTAAACTCCTCGCGAGAACTCAGCGCACGTCCAAGGAAATGACGGTGCGCCAATTCCACCACGCGGCTGTTCACAAACTTTTCATAAAACTGCTGCCGATACAGGGGCGACAGACCCAAGCGACGAATAAACTCTTTCATCGAGATGGTGCCGTTTTTCACCTGAGATTCCAGGTAAGAAACGCCCAAGCTGTAGGCGCGAGTAATATCCCGCTCAAAGACTTGCCGATAGGCTGCTTTGATCACCTCTTCTTTTTCCGAAGACGAGAGTCCCGTCTTCATGACGAACTTCTGACGACGTTCGGAAGCGATGAAGTAGGTTTGGGGCAGTTGCAAGCCTTGTTTGTCGCTGCTGCCGGTTTGACGGATTTTATCCGAAGGCGTCGGGGCTTTAAATTCAGTAATCAAAACCTCGAAATATTCGCCAATCAGGGTCCGGCTGGCTTCATCCTGTTTGAAGTAGCCCAAGGATGCTGCCTTCATTTCTTGCAATGCAACTAGGGTTGCCGAAGAAGAACAGGCTCTTTCAATGATTTCCCGCAAACCGCGCACGTTCACCGAAATGATATTCGGGTCTCCGGCGACCATTGCGTAGGTCAGGTAACGCAGGAACCAGCTCAAATCCCGCAGGGATTTGGTCATGTTTCCGGGACCGTACCGGGCAATATTAATCGGTTGGAATCCAGACGGGGTGGGGCCGCTAGAGGAACTGAAAATGTTCCGCAAGCCTTCTAAGAACCCACCTTTGTTTTCCACATAGGTGGTGGTTCCCAGCATCATGCCCTGTTTGAGGTCTTGATTTCCACCCACGGGGGCCTTGACCACGATCGGTTCTTTGGGCTTCTCTAGGAACGCCATCGGCGATCCACCCGTGAAAATCCGGTTCGCGGCACGGGATACGATCAGTTCTGAATTTTTGGTCAGAACTTCAGCAATTTCCAGGCGTTTGGTTCCCGATTGGAAAAACACCTGTAGTTCGGTCAGTTCGCTTTTTCCCGGAAAGCGGTCTTGTTGTTCCGCTTGGGAAATGGTCGCAACGGGGACGGTTTGATAGAGTTGCGGACGCGCAACTGAGCTTCCACCACTTGCCTTTACAGTCATTTGATTTCAAAAGCTCCCAATAGAATTATCATTTTGTGGCATCAATGGGTTTAGATGCCGGTTTAAACTGCCACGCTGAGTCAGGATGAAGGATTGATGTCGATAAGGATGTCCTTAATGTTGGTTTCCTCCCGAAGGCTTTCCCATGTCCTTTAACCCACTAATCGGGGTTTTCCTTTGACATAGTTTTTAGCTTAAAACGATTCGGTATCACCCCCTCTTATGTTAAGAATTATGTAGAATTTTGACCCAGCGGCTATCGTGCCATCATATTGGATTGCGGTACCTAACTGAGAAAAAAGATAAGTTTTGTTACGTTCTGAATTGTAAATTATAAATTTGTAATTTCAAACCTGTGATTTGCATCGGAGGAGGGGGCTTTGCGATCGCCCTCGTCCCTGTTGTGTTTCTGTCCATCGTCCATCCACAATTTTGCGATTATGCCGAACTCTGAAGAGATTACTGCTGCGGTTAGACAACTGTATGATACTTATCCGTTTCCCCCGGAAGCCCTCCTCGATGAACCGCCTCCAGGGTACAATTGGCGCTGGACTTGGCCTGCGGCTTATGCCTTCTGTACCGGGCGCAAACCGGCAACTCAGGCGGTGAGGATTTTGGATGCGGGATGCGGGACGGGTGTGGGAACGGAATATTTGGTGCATCTGAACCCGGAAGCGCAGATTACGGGGATTGATTTAAGCGGGGGTGCCTTAGAGGTGGCCCGCGATCGCTGTCGGCGTTCTGGGGCTTCTCGGGTGGAGTTCCATCATCTGAGTATTTATGACGTCGCGCAACTGGAAGGGGAATTTGACCATATTAATTGTGTGGGGGTGTTGCATCATCTCCCGGATCCGATTCGCGGGATTCAGGCATTAGCGACAAAGTTGGCCCCTGGGGGAATTATGCATATTTTTGTGTATGCGGAGTTAGGACGCTGGGAAATTCAACTGATGCAACAGGCGATCGCCCTTCTGCAAGGGGAGAAATCCGGCGATTATCAAGAAGGGGTAAAAATTGGGCGGAAAGTGTTTGCAGCTTTACCGGAAAATAACCGTTTAGTCAAGCGGGAAAAAGAACGATGGTCAATGGAAAATCACCGGGATGCCAATTTTGCCGATATGTATCTGCATCCTCAAGAGATTGACTATAACATCGACACTTTGTTTGAGTTGATTGATGCTTCGGGGTTAGAGTTTTTAGGGTTTTCCAATCCGGACTATTGGAATGTAGAACGGTTGTTAGGGAAGGATTCAGAGTTGATGGGAGAGGCGCAAAAGTTAGGCGATCGGGCCCGATATCGACTCATCGAACTACTTGATCCAGAAATCACCCATTACGAGTTTTTCCTAGCGCGTCCTCCCCTGGTTAAAATGGACTGGGGAAATGACCAAGCCTTGTTAGCAGCCATTCCCGAAGTGAGTATCTGCCTACAGGGATGGCCCTCACAACATTTATTTGATTACAACTATCAACTCGTCACCTTATCCGAGGATGAGTTTGAGTTTATGAAAGGCTGTGATTCCAATTCCCAGGAAGGGGAGAAGATGAAAACCGTGGCAGAGATTTTAACAGGTGTAAACTTGGATTTAGTGAGAAGTCTGCAAAAACGACAACTGATTTTACTGAGTCCCGCAGCGTCAAGCCTGGGGCTCCACGAATAAAGCCCGCGCTTCTCAGGCTACTCCGGTCCCCTCCCCTTGGCAAGGGGAGGGTTAGGGTGGGGTTCTTCCCCAGCCCCCGCAGCGTCAACAGCTACACGAATAA
>NZ_JAFLQW010000184.1 GCF_017313335.1 Phormidium pseudopriestleyi FRX01
GAGGAGTTAGGACAAACTCAGTCGCAATGGCATCAGACTCAAGATGAATTAGAAGACACGAAGACTCAACTGCATCAAGTTCGGGAGGAGTTAGGACAAACCCAATCTCAACTGCACCAAACTCAGGCAGTTTTAGAACAGTTGCAGACTCAACTGCATGAAACTGAGGCAGTTTTGGAAAAATCTGTAACTCAGCTAAGCCAGAGAACGGAAGAATTAGGGCGATCGCAATCTCAACTGCACCAAACTCAGGAGGAGTTAGGGCGACTCCACATTCAAGAAGCTATAGCCAGAGAAACAGAAGATCCAAACCAAAGGCAATACAAGCTGCTCGTGTGGGATGCCTGGAATGCTTATGTCAATGGTGACAAACGTCAGATGCAAAAGTGCTTGCAGGAGTCGTTAAAATCCACGCCGTTCTTGAAAACCGAAACAGCCTTAAATTGGTTGCAAAATTTTGTCCAGTTTTCTGCAAATCAAGATGAAAAATTCGATCCCTCTTGTCTAACCAACTCAGCCGAGTGGCAACATTCGGTTCGTTGGCTTCAAAAACCTAAAATAAGGGTTTTGAATCAAATATACTAAAAAAACTAATGCCAATAAACCTCGTATTTTGTCCCTTTAAAATACCCTTTTAGTTCGTATAAATTTTCGATAATATCCTCTAAATTGTCTTAGAGAACCTTATGCGTTGAACAACTCAATTGTTGTATATTGACGCCCAGACATGCCTGGATTTCTTGCATCGTGCGATCGGATTCTGTAAGTAAATCTTCATAAGTCAGTTCCAGCACGCGATGCCCTTGAAAATAATCTCGAAATCGCTGCTGACGCTCTTCCGTAAACTTAAATTCGTTTAAACATTCTTTGGCGTCCAATCGAATCTGCACGGGATCTGGTCTTTCATTTGGATTGGATATCCATAAAATATTTGTAATCTGAGTGGCTATCAATTGAGATACATCGCGCTTCAATAAGTTTTTTCTCGTTAGATGGATAATTAAAACATCCTGACTAGAAATAATAGAATCCAGTACCGCCTTATATGAAGGTAACGACAGTTCCTCATACTTAAACTTTAAACCTACAGCACGGTAAGAACCAGGATACAACACGAAATCAGCTAAAAAGTTAACTGTATCTTGTTGGCGTAGCTGCCTCAGTTTATCCCGCAATGGCGATTCTATCTCCAAATTTAAACCCACCAAATTTGCTGGATTCTTAGGACCCATAACTTCTCCATGACAGATAATTTCTGGATGAGACAGAAGGGAATGCACGAGCATCGTACTCCCAGTGCGAGCAGGACAAATGATCATAAATTTGCTATACTCGCTAATAGTGGGTTGACTTTTCACCGACTTTGTAAACTCTTCTGTTTTTGCCGATTTTGCACCGATCGCCCTCAGCAGCACAGCATACTGGGGAATTGCAGGACTAGGCGGCACAATCTCTAAAACTTCAAAGTATTTAGACCAATTTTTATAGATGTATTCGAGAGTGCAATAGGTGTCGCCGTAGAAATCTGGAAATACTTTCTGCCAAAATTTTGTTTGAGTAAATAAAAAGCCTGACTCTTTTAGCGATAACTCAATTTTATTTTTTACACCCATATCTTTAATTTCATCAATATGCCATTTTCCTTTAAAGGTTAAGAGTGCTAATCCTCCTGGTTTGACAACCCTCTTCAATTCTGATAGCCATTTAAACTGATGTTCTTCATCCAAATGAGTGAAAACTGAAATTCCATATAAAAAATAAAATTCATCGTTTTCAAATGGTAATGGTGGATATTCTCCTGTCTTATGAAATGTTGCAAAAGGTAGATTTTCTTGGCACCAGGATATCGCATCTAGATCAATATCGCATCCTACTAACTTGGCTTTTGTTATGGACGGAAAAGCACGTAAAGTCCTTCCACAACCGCATCCAAAGTCTAGAATCGAAGCGGTCGAATCTAAATTCATACCGAACTTGGCAAGCATCTCGGCAGCATTTGGATTGATGGGTTGCCTAGCTTGATTATATCCTCAACGAGTTGTTCAACCGTATTGTTGCCAGCGATAATGAGTTCAATCTCTCGTCCCAACTTTTTTTGAACTCTGGGAAAAATGTCCTTTGCTAACCACTTGACTGAATCTCCATTCGGAGAGTCCATTTGATAAATTGAGCCCACAAACAAGATATCTTTGCGCTTGCCAAAAGGATTGGGGGTGGGAGAAATTGGCACCGCATGACCTAAGACTTCTGTATTTGACAATCCGCTGGCCACAAATTTCTGTTTTTCCTGTTCCGATACCGAGATAATCCGATCGCACCCTGCGGCTAATTGCACCTCCTGCTCAATGAGTTGCTGCACCTGCTGTGGGGACGGTTCCTCTCCTCGCAGACGCATTTGCTCGATTTCTCGCAGACAATAGAGCGCTTCAGCATCATAGATTATTTTACTGCCTTTCAGTAAGTTCGCGTTCTGCTCCAAGCAGGATTTTAAAATACTCATATTATGGGGGCGGCGGACAAAAACCGCATCATAATATCCCTGTCGCGCTTGCAAAAAGTCTGCCAGTCTGGGGATGCCATATCCCATCATCACTTCTACAGACTGGGGAACGTCGGCATAAACTTCTGCCCAGTTTTCATTCATGTGAGAAAGGTCTATGGGATAAAACGTGACTGCATATCCCAGCTTAACCATACAAGATAGGATAAAGTTGCCTCGGGGATGACCAGAGCCTAGGAAACTATGAGGAATGCGATCGTCAATGAAGAGAATTCGCTCTCCTGGCTGCTTCGCTGAAGTGCGGGCAAACAAGCTATTTTCAAGATTAGGTAAATATTGAGACTCTAACCAGTCTTTGTGTTTTTCCCCAAAAATCCTTTGGTTTTTCACCTGCAATCGAGTCGCATTTTCTCTAGAACTGGAACTGGCAAACTCGTAGTGCAGGATAACGACATTCGGTTCGTAAACCACTCGCTTCCCTGCTTTCCATAGCTTGACACAATAATCTGTTTCTTCATAGTAGGCAGGCAGATACGCTTCATCGAATCCGCCCATATCAAGAAATAAATCGCGTCTTGTGAGTAAAAAAGCTGCCGAACAGTAATCGACGGAGCGTCGGAACATATACTCCGGTGCGAGGGGAGAATTTCCCCGTCCATAACCCAGGCAGGAGCCATCTCGCCAGATTATGCTGCCCGCTTCTTGTAACCTTCCATCGGGCAGAATTATTTTACCTCCTACAGCACCCATATCGTCGGAACTTTTCAAGGTTTCTACTGCTGCTGCGATACTATCACCTAAAATTTGAGTATCGTTGTTTAAAAATAACAAAAACTCGCCTCTAGCGCGTTGAACGGCTTGATTGCAGGCTCGAATGAAGTACAGATTATCGGAATTATCAAGAATCTGGACTCCTTGAATGCGGTTTAGGAGCAGTTGGGTGTTATCTGTTGAGGCATTATCAACAATTATCAATTCAAGTGAATTAAAATTAGTCTGTAAAATAGAAGACAAACACTTCAAAGTCAGTTCGGCTCTGTTATACAACACCAAGATAATGCTAACCGCTGGACTCTCGACATAAGGAATATTGATTCGAGCCGATGTATTTAACAAACTATCCAGAGCCATCTGACTCGTTGACTTTAAAAACTGTTTGGCTTGCTCTAGGGTGGATGGTAAATTCTCGGCTTTTTCAATTTGAATTTCCTGTTCAGGAAGCGTTACTCCTTTTTTTTTTGACACTTCCTCTAATTGCTGCAAAATCTCAGCGTCATTCGGCTGCAACTGCAATGCCATCTGATAAAAGACGATCGCCCCATCGAGTTGTCCCTGCTTCGCCAACCCATTCGCCAATTGCACGTAAAGTTCCGCATCATCCGGCTGAATCTCTAACGCCTTGTGGTAATTTTGCAAATCCTCTGGATGCTCTTGAATCGCTTGACGATAACACCCCAACGCTGCTGCTAAATCCAACATAGCGCGTTCTCGCAACGCATCCCCCAACTTCTGCGAAATCCAAGGCAAATCGGGCTGAAGTTTCACCGCTTGCCGATATGCGGCAACGGCTTCATCCCACTGCTCAAGTTGCGACAACGCTTCTCCTAAATTGTAATGCGACCAGTGGAACTCTGGATTTAACCCGATCGCCCGACGATATGCGACAACTGCCTCCTCCCATCGTTGCAATTTCAGCAGCGCATCCCCTAAATTATTATGAGACCACGAATTATCCGAATTTAATTCGATCGCCTGCCGATATGCACTCGCCGCCTCTTCCCAGCGTTGCAGTTTCGTCAGCGCATCCGCCAATTGCTGGTAAATTTCTGCCGAAGTTACCTTCAACTGAATCCCTTGCTGATAAGCCCTTACCGCCTCCTCCCATCTTTCTAATTCTACCAACGCCTTCAATAATCCATAGTGCGATCGCCCATTCTCCACTTTCACTGTGATCGCCTGTCCGTATGCCGTGATCGCCGCGTACCACTCCTGTTTATTACTGAAAATTTCCCCCAGATTATGATAAGCGGGGGATAGCTGCGGATTCAACTCAATGGCGCGACGATAACAGGTAAGTGCCTCTTCTTGCTTCCCTTCAATAATCAGAATATTCCCCAACTTAAGACACTCTAACGCCGTCATCCCCTGGGGTTCTAAACTCAATGCCCGATATCGACACATCGCCGCATCTTGCGCTTTCCCAACTCGTTCTAACACATTCGCCAAATTCCGATAAACCCCGGCAAAAGTAGGTTGGAGTTCTAGCGCCTTCTGATCAGCTAAAATTGCCTGATCCCAATTTTGCTGTTGCGCCAGCACAGTCCCCAGATTGCCATAGACTTCCGCACAATCCGGCTGAATCTCTAGCGCTTTCAAATAACACTGCTGTGCCGCTTCTAACTGTCTGCCCGCTAGTCTGGCATTCCCCAATATTTTATAAGCCAGTGCTAGATTCGGCTGCAGAGATACGGCCTTTTCACAAGCTGCGATCGCCTCTGTTAACTTCCCCTTCTGATAATAATATTCCCCAATATGCAACAACGCCTCAGCATCTTCCCCCGAGGCATAACTTCCATTGTTCAGCCCATTCATTTGCCTTGCATCCTGCAAGCGTTCCCCCGTCTTCGTCCCTAACGCTAATGCTTTTTTCCCATAGATTGCTGCTTCTTCCACCTTCCCTTGTCGCTTCAGTGCCTCCGCCAAATTGTGATAAACTCCAACTAAATTCTGGTTTAACTCAATCGCCCGTCGGTAACAAGCAATTCCCCGCTCTAGTTCCCGCTGCTGCACCAGGGCATTTCCCAGATTCACGGATTCCTCTGCGGAAAACCTTTCCGGTTCCACACTCCACGCCCAATACCAACAATCTGTCGCTTCTGCTGGTTTGTGTAACTGTGTCCAAAGTTTTGCTAAATTCCGATAGACACCGGCAAAGTTTGGATTGATTTTTATCGCTCTTTGGTAACAGGCGATCGCCGACTACCACTGCTGTTGCTGGGCGTAGAGACTACCCAAGTTCGCATAAGCTACAGCAAAATTAGGCTGAATTTCAATCGCCTTGATATAACTGTGTCGCGCCTCTGTTCTCTTGCCTTTCCCCTGTAGCACATCCCCCAGGGTTTTGTAAGCCTCTGGATGATTCGGCGTAAGTTTCACCGCTTGCAGACAGGCAGCTTCCGCTTCGTTTAACTTTCCTTGAGCTAAATACGCTTCGGCTTGTCGATTCAACTGAATCGCCGCCCTTTCCGGGTTGACAGTGGCTTGCATAGTGGGGGAAATCGCTCCAGACTCATTTGACTCCATTATCTCTGATATACCTGCAATTTTTAACATAGCGTGCAATTTCTTCAAATTGATCCAAATATCTTCGGTTAAGGGATTTTGGTACATCTCCTCGCGCAGGGGATAGCAGGCAAACGCCTCTCCCGTTACCACATAATGGGACAATCCCAGCAGTTGACTGATCTCGGCATAGTAGGGTCTAACGTAGTGGGGGGAAACAAGTTCGATCACCTGGGTTCCCGGGGGGCAAAACACCAGATTGGTCAGGCCACTGCCATGTGGGGCGACAATTATTTTAGCATGAGAAAATACCGCTATCTGTTCGGTAAAAGATAAAGATTCCGTTACAATTGGCTCAAAGCCGAACTGAGCCAGAAACTCGATAACTTCAGGTTCATTGATTAACCGGCGATATCGGGCTTGGGCGCGACTGATATAAATGCGTTCAGGGTAATCCGAACTTGATGCGGGAATCGGTTTGAGAAATGCTTGTCTGAGAAACTGTAGTGCCCAAGGTTCTAACCACCCCAAATGTCCTGGAAACGAAGGAACTATCAGTCCGGTAGCGCACAGGTGGGGGTAGCGATCGCTCTCGATAATCTTGGTTTCGGGAATCCCCAACCGCGCCAGGGTTTCTCGCTGAAATGGCTGGCTAATACTATTGACTAAAAAGTAATCTATTTCATCGCATTCAAACCCACTTTGTTGTAAAATTTCTACCCGAGGCAGGATATCCACCAACCAATGAAAATAGACATTTCCCGAAAGTCCCGCTAACACCGCTACGGTCCCGTCAATTTCAGTTAATGGGGGAAATTCTTCTAACTCAAAAATCCGATGTTCCTTTGGATCCTGTTTCTGACATCCGGGTAAAGCGCCGGGATACTGACGAGAAACGTCAGCGAGGAGATAGTTATCTGGGGTCAGAATTGCGATCGCATTGCACACCATCCAAGATGCAGTTTGCGGTACGATCCACGCCCGTCCCTGGGGTACTACTACCACAAATCGAGATGGTGAATTCTGGGCGATCGCGCTTAGATTTTTGTCGAAACCATAAATATCATGTCCCCGATGAATTGGCGAAAACTGCCGATAAATTCGACTCAAACATGGGGCACAGTTCAATCCGCCACATTCTTGCACCACTGTGGAATCTTTGGGAAGAATAACCTCTTGTGGATTGCTTCCTTTATCGATGAGAATATAATCACTTCCCTCAAACTTTACCTTTTCAATCCACTCTCGGCTATCCTGATAAATTCCATTAGGTTTGGTGTTGCGCTTTAGCGCCGGTGCGGAATCCCACAAGAGCAAGATCGAGTCATGCGATCGCGCTCTTGCCCTCCTCCAAACGGGTGCTTTAGACCTCAAGCAACTTTTCTCAAGGGTAATATTAGGATTATCCTCGGATAAAGACGGTTCTATCAGCTTTGCTATCTGACGGATCGTCGTCGCCGCATCGAATCGTTTTTGGTTCGCTAAACACTGACTTAATTTTCCGTAGGCGCTTAAATTATTCGGGTTGATTTGTAAAGATTGATGATAGTAGCGTTCCGCCTGTTTGTCTCCCCCATATTTTAATAAAACATTTCCCCAATGCAGATAAGTTTGGGCGAGATGTTCGTAAACTTCCGGGGAATGGGGATTGGATTGGAGTGCTTTGAGAAATTGGGCGCAACTGATAATAGCGCGATCGCGTTCGTCAAGGCTATCTTGTCGATCAGGAATGGCTAAGGTTCGCTCTACCCAATCGCCGTAGGATTGGACAAATGCCGGTGGCAAGGCGATCGCTTTTTGAAAGCACTGCATGGCTGCATTTAACTCACCCCCTGCCATCAAAGAATAGCCGCAATCGCTGTAAGCTGCCAAATGATTCGGGTCGAGTTCGATGCAGCGTGGGAAATACTGAACCGCTTCGGTATGGTCACCCTCATCCTGCCATATTTTCCCAGCATTATAATAGGAGCCGACCCGATCTGGCTGCAATTCAATCGCTTTGGCATAGGCGGATAACGCTTCACCGGGTTTGCCTTTTGCCTGTAATGCTTGCCCGGGGTTGTGATGTAAAGGTGCCCAATTGGAGTTGAGGGCGATCGCCTGATGGTAAATGGCGATCGCCTCAGAGATTTTGTTTAACTGAACCAGAACGCAACCCAGATTGCTAGAGGCATTGAGATAATCCGGTTGCAGGGAGATGGCAGTTTGATAGCTATTTTGCGCTAACTCTAACAACCCTTGAGCGTTGAGGACAACCCCAAGATTGTAGTAAGCGGGAGCATCATCGGGATGTTGCGCGATCGCCCATCGATAGCAGCGTTCTGCCCCTAATAAATCCCCCTGCCGATACAGC
>NZ_JAFLQW010000577.1 GCF_017313335.1 Phormidium pseudopriestleyi FRX01
ATGGGAATTGATTGCCGAAATAATGGCAACGGTAGGGGTTTGGTCACCAAATCCTCTGACTTCTAAAGGCGTTAATTGATATCCCAATAATCGCAAAATTTCAGTTATAACCAAGGACGAGTCACTTGTTCCAATTGCGCCACTTCATCCCCTGTTAATTGCCACCCCACGGCACCGGCATTTTGTCGCGCCTGTTCAGCATTTTTAGCCCCGGGAATCGGAATAATACCCCCTTGAGCAATCAACCAATTCAAGGCAACTTGAGCGGGGGTTTTGCCATAGTTTTGACCGAATTGGCGTAACAAGTCTAAGACGGGAGCAATTTTCCGCAATCCCTCCGGTTTGAATCGCGAATCCCACTGGCGCGGTCCGCTGGGTTGGGGACCATCGGGGGTGTATTTGCCGGTGAGTAATCCTTGTTGGAGGGGACTATAGGCCAAAATTGTGATTCCTAATTCCCGTGCAGTTTTGATAATTCCCTGGGTTTCTACCTCACGAGATAATAAAGAATAACGCACCTGATTGACCGCTAAAGGAATTCCGCGTTTGGATAAAATAGCATGAGCTTCTCGCATTTGAGTAGCGGAATAATTGCTGATACCAATGGTTTGAATTCTGCCTTTTTCCACTTCATCGGCTAAAGCATTCATCAAGGTTTCTTGACTCATTAAAAAGGTGAAAGGCCAATGAACTTGATAGAGAGTGACTTGGGTTAATTGCAGGCGATCGAGACTAGCGGTGAGCGCTTCAGCAACAGATTCAGTCGTAAACCGCCAGGGTAAAGGACCGTATTTTGTAGCCACTTGAATCGGGGTTTCCGTTTCCCGAATGAATTGACCGAGAAGCTGTTCAGATTTGCCTAATCCATAGACCTCGGCGGTATCAAAAAAGGTGATTCCCGCTTCGACAGCAGCATGAAAGGCTTCCTGAACCTGGGTGACACCGTAGTCTTTGCCATAGTTCCAGAATAGGGTATCGCCCCAGGACCAAGCACCAATACCGAGGGTCGGGACTGTTGGTCCATTGTTTCCTAATTGGATAAATTCCATCGTTTTAAAACCCTGAATCTTTGATTACCATTGTATTGTAATCCAAAATTACCAAGGGCTGCCAATCAGGGTAAAAACCGACCAAAAATAGGGATGTTTGAAATCCTGGGTTTGATTTTCGTTGATTCCATAACGGTATTTCATGACTGCTGTAGGAGTAAATCTAGGCGATCGCCCCGGGATAAAATATCAACCATTGCAGGGTTTCTTACGGTTTTTTGTAAAATTTGACATCATTATTGGACAATTTCTTCAAAGCAGAGTAATTCCCATCCTAAATTTTCTTAAAAAAAGTTTACAACTCAGATTGCCGGATTTTTTCAATTTCATCGAGGGGTGCCGGGAGATTTTCGGTGCTTTGGTTCATCAAATTATCCCGGGTTAATTGGGCCGCTGCGACGCGATGATTGGGTAAAATTCGACTATCCAATTGGCGAATTTTAAGCTAAATTAGGGATGGCCTTTCTGGGGGTTTTTATAGTGAGTTTGTCATCCAGTTTCCGGTAAGGCGAGGGAGGGAGAAGACTCGGGCATCAGTGTCGGAATCGGGGTCGGTGGAATCAGGGTACTTATGCGATCGCCTAGGTGAGAAATTAGCAACTCGATACCAGGGGCAATCCTGTCTGTGCTACTAATCTCGGCAGTTTCACTATCAATTATCCCTTAACCCTCGCTCCAACGGTGACCCTCGCCGGATCTCCTCTCACCATTTATGAAGATAGAAGTGCCGAATTTATTTATACTTTTACCCCCCGATAGCGTGAATACTCCCTTAAATCTGTCCTTTAACGGTCAATTTTACCGTCGGAGGAACGGCAACCTTTGATTTCGATGGCAATGGAGACTCCAATCAGAGTGGGACAGATACATTTGATATAGCTTGGACTAGAGCAGTTGTGGAATAAGACCTCTCCCCCAACATAAGGCGGCCTACAAGGAGAAGGGGTGCAGCATTCGCCATAAATCCGGCAAGTCCAACCTATATCTAGCCGATTGAGTGCTCAATTGAGCCAAGGGGAGAGTCCGGCACTGGCACGATCGCCCATTTCCCCTCCCCCAGAAATTCAGTGAATAAATATCAGAAATTCGGCTAAAAGTCAAGCCCTCGCGCCTCAAATCTTCACCCTAACTTGGGGGTATATTTGCCCTCTATCTCTCGGGCCGGGATTATCCTAACATGATGAAAGCTGAAGCTGTTGTTAGTAAATCCCAATTCGTTATGGCAACTGGCAATATATCCGAATCCAACCTCACCCCCTATCAGGACACCCTTAAGCCCCGAATTGGCCTAGCAACGATGTTTCGCCTGGGTTTATTCCAAATGGGTCTCGGTATTATGTCCCTGCTAACCCTGGGCGTGATTAACCGAGTCATGATAGAAGAACTCAAAGTCCCTGCGTTGATTGCCGCAGGGGCGATCTCCATGCATCAATTTGTCAGTCCCACTCGCATCTGGTTCGGTCAGATGTCCGACTCGAAACCCTTATTCGGCAACCATCGCACCGGCTATGTTTGGATTGGTTCGGCCCTATTTACCACCATTTCTTTCATTGCCGTGCAAGTGGTGTGGCAACTCGGCAGCAGTTTAGAGGCCACCGGATGGAGTCCTACTACCTACTTCTGGGCGGGAGTTCTGGCCCTAGCCTTCAGTATCTATGGTGTGGCCCTCAGTGCCAGTTCTACCCCCTTTGCCGCCCTTCTAGTGGATGTCTCCGATGAAGATAATCGCCCTAAACTGGTGAGTATCGTCTGGTCTATGCTGATGGTGGGAATTATCGTTGGGGCGATCGTCAGCAGTGGTTTACTCAAGCAAATCTCCCTAGATACCCCCATCGAACAGTTACAAGCATCGGTGAACCGTTTATTTCTGATTGTCCCGGCGATCGTTCTAGTCCTCACCGGGATTGCCACCGTGGGAGTCGAGAAAAAATATTCCCGCTTTGGCACCCGGTCTAATTCCTCAAACCGAGACGACCAAATTGGCTTAAGTCAGGCCCTGCGCGTCTTGACTGCCAGTCGCCAAACGGGGATATTTTTTACCTTCCTGCTGGTGATGAGTATCAGTCTGTTCATGCAGGATGCTGTCATGGAACCCTACGGAGGGGAAGTCTTTGGAATGGCAATCTCAGAAACAACCCAACTGAATGCCTTCTTTGGGATGGGGACTCTGATTGGGATTGCATCCACAGGTTTTTTAGTCGTTCCGCGCCTGGGTAAGCAAAATACCACCAAATTAGGCTGTGTTTGTGCCGCAGTCTGTTTGGGACTGATTATCATGGCTGGATTTACCGAAAAACCCGAAATGTTGATGGGGTCCTTACTCTTATACGGTTTAGCATCGGGTATTATTACCACGGGTGCCATTAGTTTAATGCTGGATCTGACTGCCGCAGAAACTGCCGGGACCTTTATTGGGGCCTGGGGATTAGCCCAGGCGATCGCCCGAGGACTGTCTACAGTTTCGGGTGGTGCGGTTTTAGATTTGGGTCGCTTCCTCTTTGGCATACCCGTTTTATCCTATAGTCTAGTGTTTGCCACCCAAGCTGTGGGGATGATTCTAGCGGTTGTATTACTGCGACGAGTCAATATCCACGAGTTCCGCGAGAATGCCAAAGATGCGATCGCGGCAGTAATGGCCGGTGAATTAGACTGAAGCACCCGGGAATTGATTTATGCTCATTTTCCTTGATTCAATCGGCTATTAGCAACTGTACATTCGCAATTTATCAAAAACCAATGACTGATTTTTGGGATCAAGTGCTACACTTTGCGGAGACGACCGCGAACAAGGTCGGTAAAGAGCTAATGGCTGATTTCGGCCAAGTGCAGGCGGTCGAAAAAGCTGATGGCAGCTTAATCACGCAATCGGACAAATGGGCCGATCGCGAACTGTGCGATGCGATCGCCACACGCTTCCCTGAACATGGAATCCTCAGCGAAGAATCCGCACATCTCTTTCCCGATACCGAATGGTGTTGGATTATCGACCCCCTCGACGGCACCACCAACTTCGCCCGCCGTATCCCCATCTGGGGGGTTTCTCTCGGCCTGCTGTATCGCGGTATCCCCGTCTTTGGGTATGTCCATTTACCCCCCCTCCATCAATCTTTTCACGGGTTCTGGTCCGGTAAAACGGGACTGAGCGTACCCGAGGGAGCCTTTCTCGATCGCCGCCGAATTCATAGCAGTTCAGATCCCCTGGATGCTAACCAATTTTTTAGCTTCTGTTCCCGCAGTATCGGCAACTATGAACCTCTTTTCCCCTGCAAAATTCGGATGTTAGGCGTTGCCAGCTACAATTTTCTCACCGTCGCTGCCGGGATTACCCTCGGAGGAGTAGAAGCGACCCCCAAAATCTGGGATATTGCCGGAGTTTGGCCGATAGTCCACGCTGCCGGTGCCGTCTGGCATCCCCTAGAACCGGAACCCATTTTCCCCCTAACCCCCGACACCAATTACGGCGATCGCTCCTTCCCCACTCTCGTCACCGCACAACCGAATCTCCTCCCTGTATTTGAACCCTTTGTCAAATCCTTGGGGTAGAGAAGATGGGGAATTTTGTAGTAACGACTTCAGTCGTTTCTTCCCCCATTTCCCCATCCTCAATGCTCCCAAAAATAGTCTGCAATAGGTCGATCGCCCGTTGAGCGCAGTTCTTCAGGAAGATTAAATAACAGCGATCGCTGCACAAACGGTTCCATTCCGAGGCGATCGCCTACTCGTCTCTCAACCCGACTGGGAATCCCATGTCCATACACAATATGCCCTTGTCCCGCTAAAACCACCACCTGAGTCAGAGGATTTTCCTTCACAAATTCCGTAATGGTTTCAGCCATTGTTTCATCCCATAAAACTTGCGCTAAAAAGAAATTTTCAAACTTCAAACTCGACCCATGCGCTGCCGCTTGATGCAGTTCAAATACCTCCCGCACCATCTGCTGATAATCCAGATTATCGGTCTTAATTTCCGCAAAGGGTGGAATATATGCTTGTTCCTCTTCGGTTAATCCTTCCAACCCTTCCCGCGCCACTTTTCGGGTAATTTCAGTCGGAGTATTTAAGGCTAAAATCGGTAACTGATTCTCTTTGGCAAAGCGCACAATCTCCGCATAATACTCCCAAGGAAATCCCCAGCGACTTTCATATTCAGTTTCTGCAATCAATTCTGTTTCCGTGATTTCTCCTTGGAGATAGCGGTCGATCGCCTCTTGATAGGGACGCTGGAACATTTCCATTGCGATCGCCATATTGGGATTCTTCCGATGTAATGCTCGGATAATCTCCAACTGCGCTTGATGATCCGCCTGACTATCGTGAGTTTCCCCTAAATAAATCACCTGGGCTTCACCCAATTCTTGCAACACCTGTTCCTGGGGTAATAGTCGGGAAAACAGACTATTAACTTCAGGCATCCGAGGCGTGATTTCCACCCCTTGGACTGATACAGTACAAGCTAAAATAATTCCCACAGAGCAAGTAGCTAGTTTAATCAGGTTGGCTTTTTTCATCAATTAATCAATTCTGGGAACATCGCGATTTTCTGCGGTAAAAAATGGTTTTGGACTAAATCCAGTTAAACCAGCAATCAGGGAATTGGGAAAAGCTCCCACCTTTTGATTGTAGGCTTGCACCGCTTGATTGTAACGCATTCGTTCGACTGCAATCCGATTTTCTGTGCCAGCGAGTTCATAACTGAGATTCTGGTATGCCTGAGAGGATTGCAATTGAGGGTTGGTTCCGAGAGATTGATTAAAGCGATTAATCGCCACATTAATTTCTGCGTTAGCCGCTTGTTTTTGGGGTAAATTTTGCGCTTGGAGGTAACTTTCTCGCGATCGCACCAACAGGGCGATCGTTTCTTGTTCCGCAGCGGTTTGTACCCGCGCCAGACTCACCAAATTCGGAATTAAATCCGCCCGACGCTGGAACTGATTTTCAACCTGCGCCCAACTTGCCTCCACATTAGATGCACTGCTAGACAGAGAATTATAGGTAAAAATTCCCCAGAGGGCGATCGCCACTCCTACCCCTGCCGCCACCATTTTTACCGTTTTTTGCCGTTTCTGTGCCGCTTGTTGCTCTTGCGCCTCAATCCGGCGTTTTTCCCGCACCTCTTGAATCGCTTTTTCCATAAACTCCGGCGGAATCTGCACATCCGACCCCGCCTGCTGCAATTGGTCCAGAGAATAACTATTTTGAGACCCAGAATAGTAACGGGAGGCCAGTTCTAGCACTTCCTGGGCCATATCTTCAGGAATTTGAGAATTAGAATCCTTCATCGTCCCACCTCTACCCAGTTCCTAAAAAAATGTTAAATTCTCTTCTAATTTATCCCAATTTATCCCAAATAATGTCAGGATGTAACCAGACCTCGTGACCGGGCTAGAAACGGGTTCTCTTTACAAAAATTAAATTATAAAACCCTTTTCTTCCCCCGAACAGTGGCGAGTCAACCGATGCACTAGGCCAAAATCCCTGACCAATTATTCCCCCAATCCCTGATTCAGCCTACATCGCCGGTTCCATCGCCGCTTCGGTCATTGAAACAGTTTCTTCACAACCCGTTCCCCTTCTCATGATTATGAATCTATTATGGACCTTCGGAAGTCGGCTTTGTTTCCCCAAATCCCTCGCCCTTCTCGACTGGATTAAGACTCGGTTCGCGCCTAGATTGAGAAGGGTAATCCGGGGAAAATTTTTGTGGACAATATTACTCAGTTTATCCCTGATTGGCTTTCCCATAATCAGTCATGCTTTAACGGTGCAAGATGTCCCCAATCCCCAACAAGAATATCGGGGTTGGGTGACCGATATGGCAAATATTCTCAGCAATGAGACTGAAAATCAACTGAATCGAATGATATCGGAATTGGAGGCAACTACGGGGGCCGAACTTGCCGTGGTAACGGTGCCAACGACTGCGCCATCTCCTACTCCAAAAGATTTTACAACCGAACTTTTGAATGAGTGGGCAATTGGCAAAATAGGCCAAGATAACGGAGTTTTGTTTTTAACCTCCGTCGGAGATAGACGAGTCGAAATTGAAACCGGATATGGAGTTGAAGGCATATTAACCGATGCCCGAGTCGGTCAGATTATTAACACTCAAATTACCCCGAAACTTCGCCAAGGAGACTGGAATGGGGGAATATTAGCGGGAACTGAAGCATTAGTCAGCATCTTATCCGGAAATCCCGTAGAAAGTGGGTTGCCTGAATCCTCAATTCCCACGGCACCCGTTGGCGCGAGTTCTATTTTAGCCTTGGGACTCTCTTTGTTTGGTTATAAAAAAGCTAAATATATCTCCCGCCAACCGATTCCTCTCAAATCCACCGGGCGATCGCAAGTCCTGGGCAAATTCAGCACTTACCCCTGGCAATTGTATGGGTGGACTATTTTGGCAGTCTTGAGTATGTCTATTGCCCTTATTCTAATCTCGTTCATCCTCGATCCATCCCGAATGATATGGCAAATAGTATCGGTGGTTTTGATTGGAGTAACGTTCCTCCTACTGTTAGTAAAAATTGGGAATTTTTTCTTTAAACAAATCTTAACATCCATCTCAGGATCTAAGCCAGGATTTTCAGCTTCAAAGACAATGGGTTTTGTCCTATATGGGATAATTTTGGGTATAATTTGTTTATTTTTATCCGTGGTATTAGGGGAAGTTACCCTTTTCTTAGCCACCGTAATATTCCTCACGGAAGAAGGAGAGCAAACTCTCGGATTTTACGGAGTTATTTCCCTAATTGTTGCCAGCTTTTTTAGCCTTACTTTCGCTCAAGTTATTTTATCAAAATTCCGTATTAAATTAACCTTTGAGTGCCAGAAATGCAAAAACACCCTAACTGGGGTATCCGAGGATATTCTAAGCGAACACTTCACCCAACCCCAACAAGTCGCCAAACAATTAGGCAGTACCCGATTTGAAGGGTGGAATTGTTCCCAATGCTATCCCCGTAATTCCTCAAAATTTCATCTGAGACGCTATATCCTCAATCAGGGTCGCTTTAGTGAATGTCCCACTTGCCAAGAATTTACCGTCATCATCACCGACACTATAACCCTCGAAAGTCCAACCTATTCTCATAGCGGGCTACGGCAGATTACTTACCAGTGTCAATCCTGCAATTATCGCAAAGATAAACAAGAAATCATCCCTCAATTAACTGACAACAGTAGCAGTAGTAGTAGCAGTAGCAGTAGCAGTAGCAGTAGTAGTAGTAGTGACGGTGGCAGCTTTGGTGGCGGCAGCAGTGGGGGTGGGGGTGCTGGTGGGGATTTTTAACAGCAATTACCGCAACTCAGTTTCTTGTTTTTCCCTCTCTGGTGCAAATTTTCATGCGGAATCCAACTATTTAAACCGGAAAAATGAAGCCATGTTGACTCTTTTTAACCCTAAAAAAACAAGAATTTGGGGACTCCTCCTGGGATTATCCCTGATTCTATTTCCCCTGCTCACTCACGCCCTAACCGTGCAAGAGGTTTCCAATCCCCGCCAAGAATATGGTGGATGGGTAACGGATATGGCAAATATCCTCAGCGAGAACACAAAAACTCAACTCAATCAAATGATATCCGAATTGGAGGCAAGCACTGGGGTGGAAATTGCCGTGGTAACCGTCCCCACAACCGCTCCATCTCCTACTCCAAAAGATTTTACAACCGAACTTTTGAATGAGTGGGCAATTGGCAAAATAGGCCAAGATAATGGGATTTTGTTTTTAACCTCCGTCGGAGATAGACGAGTCGAAATTGAAACCGGATATGGAGTTGAGGGCAAATTACCCGATGCCAAGGTTGGTCAGATTATTAATACTCAAATTACCCCAAAACTGCGAACAGGAGATTGGAATGGGGGAATATTAGCGGGAACTGAAGCATTAGTCAGCATCTTATCCGGAAATCCCCTAGAGTCCGAAATCGGCTTCTCAGAATCCTCAATTCCAACCCTTACCTTTGGGATTACTGCTCTAATCGCCTTGGCACTCTCTTGGTTTATCTATACCCAAGCAAAATCTATCGCCCGCGAACCGATGACTCTGAAACCCACCGGGCGATCGCTCGTCATTGACAAATCCAGCGACTCTCTAAATCAGACCTTTTATGGATGGATTTATATCGCCCTATTTAGTGTTTCGTTGGCCCTAAATTTCCTCACTCTCATCAGCGATCCATCGGGAAAACTCTGGCAAGGTTTCGCATTCCTCTCTCTGGCAGTGGGTTGCTTGTTTTTAATAGTCAATATTTATCAGGGTATTTCCCCCTATTTTAACCCCAAAATTTTGGAAATATCCCAAATTTATCGCTCAAAAAGAAGCGTGATTTTTGTGGGTTTTGGCCTGTTGGTTATAGCCTTCATTTACCTGTTCACCCAAGGGGATAATTTAATCGGTGGGCTACGTTCTATCATCTCCATTCCCTCTGTTAATTTTGAGGAAAATAGCGGATTAATCCTATTGGTATCGGTGCTAATTTCTAGTTTGGTTAGTTATGTATTTTCACCCTTTGTAATCGCCAAAATTCATTCAAAACTGCCGGTGAAATGCCAGAACTGCCAAAACCCGTTAATCAAGATAAATCCGGATATTCTATGCGATCGCCTCACTCCCCCGCAGCAAGTCGCCAAACGACTAGGCAGCACTAAATTTGAAGGGTGGCATTGTTCCCAATGCTATCCCGATGATTTATCCAGCTTTCATCTCAGGCGCTATCTGCTCAATCCCGATCGCTTTAGTGAATGTCCCCATTGTCAAGAATTCACAATGATTGTTGTGGAACAAAAAATCCTGAAAAAAGCTACTTATGAACGGGGGGGAATTCGCCAGATTGTTTACGAATGTCAATCTTGCAATGATCGCGAGGATACCCAGCAAAAAATTCCCCGCTTAACCCGCGACAGTAGCAGCAGTTATGGGGGTGGTTATGGGGGTAATTATGGCGGTGGCGGTGGTGGCGGTGGTGGCGGTGGTGGTGGCGGGGGTGATTATGGCGGTGGCAGCAGTGGCGGTGGCGGTGCCGGAGGAGATTTTTAACTGATATAGCTTGTCCTAAATGATTTATGCCCTCTCCTGCTCCCCTCTCCTTGTAGCAGAGGGGTTGGGGGAGAGGTCCACATTCGCGGTTACATTCAAAACTCCGCCATTTTGGAATGTGCCATCTGTCAGGAATTGACCATCACTCGCACCGAACAAGTCATCCAGCAACCGACAATCTGTAATACCGGCAGTCAGGAGATTCGCGATCGATGCCACTGTTGCGGCAACGAAAGTACCCAATCCATCATCCTTCCTGCCTTGCCTCCTCCATCTCCCGTTTATAGTTCTAGTAGTCAATCCAGCAGCACGAGTAGCAACAGTAGTGACTTTGGTGGAGGAAAAAGTGGCGGTGGGGGTGCTGGGGAAGATTGGTAGACTCAGATCCTGTCGTGCCATCAGTGCTGACGAGAACCCGGTTTTTTGAAGGTTGACCCAGAATTTTTGGAAACTGGACAAAAACCCGACTTCTGAAATCAGGAGATTGCCGAGCCTGGATGCTATAATAAACTGTTTATCAAAGTAGTACACTCAGGGAATTAATGGGTACGGACAGCACTATCCTCGATGAAGCATGGCAGGTTCTTGAAAAATCGATTATTTACTATAACGGTCATCCCGTTGGGACCGTTGCCGCTTCAGATCCCAGTGCGGAAGCACTCAATTATGACCAGTGTTTTATCCGGGATTTTGTCTCCTGTGCACTGGTCTTTTTAATGAAAGGCAAAACCGAAATTGTCCGCAATTTTCTGGTTCAAACCTTAAAATTACAAATTAAAGAAAGACAACTGGATTTTCTGGAAGCGGGTCGAGGATTAATGCCCGCTAGTTTCAAAGTAGTCTACGGCAAACATGAAGAATATTTACTCGCCGACTTTGGCAACCATGCGATCGGTCGAGTCACCCCGGTTGATTCTTGTTTGTGGTGGATTTTTGTCTTACGGAATTATATCAACACCACCGGCGAATTCTCGATCGCCCATCAACCGGATTTTCAAAAAGGCATCCGGTTAATTATGGAGTTGTGCTTGGTGGCTCGCTTCGATATGTACCCCACCATCTTAGTTCCCGATGGCGCTTGCATGATTGACCGACGGATGGGCATTGATGGTCATCCCTTGGAAATTCAATCTTTATTTTACTATGCCTTGCGATCGGCTAAAGAACTCCTGCTAGAAAATTTAGAGAACTCCTACATTAATCAAGCAGTAGAAAAACGATTACAGTCGCTCAAAATTCATTTGAGACAACATTATTGGCTAGACCTCGATCGCGTCAATGCCATTTACCGCTACAAAGGCGAAGAATATGGGGAAACCGCCCTCAATCAATTTAATATTTACTCCGACTCAATTCCCTACGATCGCCTGAGTCGCTGGTTACCCGAAGGAGGAGGATATCTCGCCGGAAATCTCGGCCCTTCTCAACTCGATTGTCGGTTTTTTGCCTTGGGTAACTTAATGGCAATTTTATCCGGCTTAACCACCCCGGAACAGTCCCTAGAAGTGATGACCTTAATTGAAAAGCGATGGGAAAATCTAGTCGGACAAATGCCCATGAAAATTTGCTTTCCCGCCTTAGAAGGACGGGATTGGGAAATGATGACCGGATGCGACCCCAAAAACCGAGCTTGGTCCTATCATAATGGGGGAAATTGGCCCGTGTTGCTGTGGATGTTGACCGCAGCGGCCCTGCATACCGGAAAACCAGAGATTGCCCGTAAAGCGATTCAAATTTCTTCAAAACGCTTACAGAAAGATGAGTGGCCGGAATATTATGATGGGACAACCGGCAGACTAATCGGGAAAGAAGCGAGAAAGTATCAAACCTGGACGATCGCCGCCTTTTTATTAGCCCAAGAAATGATTGAACATCCCGAAAAGTTATCGATCATGGTGTTTTAAGGGGACATTTGTAGTAATTGTAGGGTGGGCATTGCCCACCTGACTATAGGTGGGCAATGCCCACCCTACAATTGGTTCAAAAAATTTACCTCATAACTGGGGGAACCGCTATATCAGGGATACCCACCGGGTTGAAATTGCCTTTAACCCCAATTTCCCAGAATATTTATAAAAAATACCCTGAAAACCCATAAAATAAGAACTCGGCAGTTTAACAAGCAGGTGTTTTCAAGCAGTGAAGCTCTTTGTCTACCACACTCCCGAACTGACCCCCACCGATAGGGTGCCAGATTGCGCGATCGCCGTTGACGTTTTACGCGCCACCAGCACGATCGCCACGGTACTCAATGCCGGTGCTGAAGCCGTGCAAGTGTTTAGTGATATGGATCAGCTCATGCAACTGAGCGAAGATTGGCCCCCTGAAAAACGCCTGCGTGCAGGAGAACGCGGGGGGGCCAAAGTTGAAGGGTGCGACTTGGGAAATTCTCCCTTAGATTGCACCCCTGAACGAGTCAAAGACTGTCGTTTATTTATCAGTACCACCAACGGAACCCGGGCGCTGCAACGAATCGAAGCAGCCCCCTCGGTACTCGCAGCGGCGTTAATTAATCGCCAAGCGGTGGTTAACTATCTGCTAGAAACCAATCCAGAAACTGTTTGGATTGTCGGTTCGGGTTGGGAAGGCAGCTATTCTTTGGAAGATACTGTCTGTGCCGGGGCGATCGCCGACGGTTTACTCGCCAGTAGCAGTCTCTCACCCAAGGAACTCGCTGGCAATGACGAGGCGATCGCCGCCTTAGCTCTCTATCGTCACTGGCAAGACGATTTATTAGGGTTAATGCATCACGCCAGTCACGGCCAACGCCTGCTCCGTCTTAACTGTCATGAAGACCTAAAATACTGTGCTAAAACCGATATTTTAGAGGTCGTTCCCCGACAAAAAGAACCGGGGGTTTTAGTTAAATAAACTGTCCATTATAAAGGCATTAACAGGTAGGGTTGGCTATGCCAACCTTACTTTTTTTATGTTTATCTTAGCAAATGCAATCTGACCCGCCATGTCCAACCGATAACTTGAGTTAAAATAGGTATATAGCGGTTCCCGGACTCATGAAGTCCAGACATTTAAAGGAGTGCGTAAAGCCTGCGGCATGGCTTCGCTTACCGCGTAGCGTGTGCGTTAGCACAAACATCTTGCTCGCACTTGTCAAGAGCGAGCATCTTGCTCGCACTCCCAAGATGTACATCATAACGGTGGTCACCGCTATAAAAATCGAGTTGAGGGAGCCGACGATGATAATTTCGCACAGTCCAGTCTCACCCCAAATAGAATATCCGGATGAAGATGGTAAACTAATGGCAGAAAGCGATGCAGCACGGGATTATCTGATTTATGCCGTTGAAACACTGGACATTCATTTTCAAAAGCGTGAGGATACCTACGTTTCAGGAAATCTGTTTATCTACTACGAAGAGGGAAAACCAGATTGCGTAGTTTCTCCCGATGCCTTTGTCATATTTGGTGTAGAAAAACGCAAACGACGCTCTTATAAAACTTGGGAAGAAGGTGATAAAAAACCTAATTTTGTTCTAGAGATTACCTCTAAAAGCACTCGCAGTCAAGACCAAGGAGCCAAAAAAGGAATTTATGCTTTTTTGGGAGTCTCTGAGTATTTCCAATACGATCCAACCGGCGATTATCTGCGTCCTAGACTCCAGGGATTAAGGTTAAGGGAAGGTAATTACTTTCCCCTAGAAGTAAACGCCTTACCCGATGGGACTCAAACGATATGGAGTGAAGTGTTAGGGTTAGAATTGCGATTGTTGCCTGGAGGTGAACTGCGGTTTTATAATCCCGAAACTGGGGAACACCTCCTGAGTCATCGGGAAGAGGCGCAGGCGCGACAAGCGGCACAAGCACGAATTGCTGAACTCGAAGCCCGTCTGCGAAGTTTGGAACAGCAATAAGGAATGTTAAAGGGTATTATAGCGTTTTTGTAAAGTCTAAGGTTGGTAATAGGGAGAAAGTGGCGATCGCTCTTGTTGCTCCGCAGTTACGCGCTACTACAAACCTGAAATACATTATCTACAACAGGACTTACGCATATTTTCCGAGAGACCCTAAATGTAGAGGCGATTCGCGAATCGCCTCTACAGATTTAGGGTTGATGCGTAAGTTCTGTACAAAAACCGAGGCAATCTTCAATCCCCTCCCCAATTTTTCGCATACTCTCTCAACACCGGATTGAGGAAAAATTGAGTGACGCCTTCCCGTTCCTGAATTTCTACAAAAAAGCGCCTGCCGAGGGATTGCATCACATTAAAAAACTCTGCGGCAGAGAATTGCGTTAGTTGTAACAGGTGCAGTAATGTCACGGGTTGGGTTGCAGTGGCAAGTTGGGCGATCGCCTTCTTTTCCGGTAACGTTAACCTCTGAAACTTTTGGTCTAGTTGTGCCTGCAAGGGTTCCCATAAAACCGGCGTTTCATAAGTTAAAAACTCTGCTACTCGACCTCCACATAATTCTCGGATTGAGGTGGCGGTTATCTCTAACCAGAGGGGATTGCCGTGATAGAGATTGATTAAACTATCCCATGTTTCTGAATCCGATAAATTTTGGTCTTGCAAGATTGCTTTCGCGGCGTCACCTAAACCCTGCAACACCAGTGATCGCACCGGATAGTTTTGCTTTTCCAAGGTGGTGATCGCGATGGGTTTTTCATCGGCGATCGCGACTAGGCAACTCTGATGGGTCACTTCGGCGATCGTCTTAAAAAACAGTCGATACTCTTCGTAAAGCGCTCCATTTTCCCCCGCCAGTTTGCCAGTATTGAAGGGAATCTGCAAATCATCGAGAACAATCAAACAGCGAGACTGACGTAAATGGGTGAGGAGTTGTGACAGTTGCGTTTCCAGGCGATCGGGAATTTCGGCATCGGGAGAAAAGATCTGCAACAGATTGCTAAGAATTGCACCCAGATCAGAGTAAAAGTGCAAACTGCGATAGATGACATACTCGAAGTGAGTTTTAACTTGTTCAACCAGACGCAACGCCAGATTTGTTTTACCCATCCCACCGAATCCCAGAAGTGCCACCAGACGACAGCGATCGCCAACAATGGCGCGATCGAGGGTCACGAGTTCCTCAGTTCGTCCGTAAAAATTGAAGATTTCCGGCGCATTGCCTAAGTCAAGATGCGGTTGAGTTTGAGTTGGCTGGGTTTGAGGAGGATGGGGAGGCGATCGGCGAGCTTCCGAACAAAGATGAACATTATTAACTGTTACTTTATCTCTACCAATTGCTGATGAATAATTGTAAAAATTCCCTTTCTCTAATACCGCTCTAAAATTCGCTTTGCTAACCTCTTTCCCCAACCCCTGCGAGAGAATTTTCCAGAGTTCCGAACCCACATCTCTAACATGACCCTCGCTGGCATAAGTCTCTTCCGCAATTTTCGCGTAAGTCTCACCCTCCAAAGTCCCTCTAAAAACCTTGTAATCTAACCATTTCAGTCGGTTTTAACCGACTTTAGCTATGAGCCGGGGACTTAAGTCCCCGGCGGAGTATGGGGTGTTATAACTGAATTATTGTCATCAAATCTCAACATTATGAGAGTGTTTATCCCTCCCTCAATGGTTATCCCTCCAAATACCCTACCCCATCCAGTTTAAATTAGCCCCCCCAGGCTTTACCTCCCAGGAGATGGATCAAAAACCTCCATTAAATGAGTCGCAATTCGTCGGGAAGCGCCGGGTTCTCCCATGCGACGCTGACCATTTTCACCGATGAGTTGCAGTAGATCCGGGTCCCGCAAGAGTTGCTGGATGACGGAGGCGACTTTATCTGGGCGTTTGACGAGGGTGACTGAGGGTCCCAGGAGGCGACTTTGAGCTTCGGCAAAGGCGGGGGTGAACTGGGGACCTTTCCCCGGGAGGCCGATCGCCGGTTTGCCTAATCCCACAAATTGCTCCGTTGCCGTTCCTGCCATTGCGATCGCCACATCTCCATAGCGCAAGCAGTCCACAAATCCAGTCTGAGTGAGCAACAATCGCGCCTTTTTCTGGGTAAAGGCGATCGCACCGGATGCTTTTAAGGTGGCGATCGCCCGATCGATTTCTGATGGCCCCGGATCCTCCCCAATCCCATCCAGTAGAGAGGATTGGCGATGCCATCCGTAATTTTCTAACTCCTGAGAGAAATGTTCGATTTTTAATCCTGGGGCGATCGCCCCTAGGATAACGGGATGGCGATTGTTAAAAGTTTCCACCACCGACGCCAGTCCCCAGAGGATTTGCTGCCAATTAGCATAGGCTTCCGGTGCTCTGGATCCGGGCAACAGGGTGACGACGAGCGATCGCTGGGTTTCCTTCCGTTCCGCATCCGGGTCATAAAAAATGGGCGCTGAAGCGTCCACCTCCAAATCATCCATCATCGGATTCCCCAAATCATAAGCGGGAATCGAAAACTGTTGTAAAGTGGCTGTGGTGAGCGCATCCCGGGGAAAAACAGCCCGACAGCGTTTATTCCGCATTAAAGCGCGTTCCCAGGGTACATACACTGACCCGGACCAACTCTCAAACCGTTCAAACCAGGTGCGCCGGGGTAACACTCCCGCCTCATCCCGGAGATAATATTCAGACTTGGCAGTGCCGATAAAGGCGTAAGGAAGACCACTCAAGCGCGCCAACAGCAAGGGGACAATATCCCCAACGGCTAAGACTGCATCCCCTTGTTTGGCCCACTGTCGGATGGCTTGATATTGTTTCCAGGTTAATCCCAGCAATCCGTGGGAGATATCGCCCAATAACTGCCGTCCATCCATATAGACGAATCCCCCGGATGGCATGGGTTTGACCGGACCAATAATTTCTATCTCGGGCGGTTGCAGGTAGGCACGGCCCTCTCCAACCAGGGGGAGTGCCGCTAAGTCGGGAGAATGGGGATGCTGCTGGAGTTGACGCAATACCCTCCGGGCGATCGCATCTTCTCCATGACCATTACTCAGACAGAGTATTTTCAAATCTCACTTCCTCCATTGATTGCTCTCCCAGCCAGCCCTTGGGCCAAATTCACAAATTAATTTGTTAAACCTATTGTCATCCTTCAAATTTTGATTATAATAGAACAAGACACGGGGCCGTACTGGTTTCGATAGTGGAGTGAAAGCTGCTCCGTGATTCAGGCCGAGAGTGAGTTGTCTCTCGTCAATCCCCAACTCCAAAAAAAAGTAAATGCGAACAACATCGTTCCTTTCGCTCGTAAAGCGGCCACTGTTGCTGCCTAAGAACCTCTAGCAGGTTTGAGCGGTCTATAGCTTGACTCCGTTAAAGGCTACAGACAAACCCTCAACGGATGCTCTAGTAAGGTTTCTCTGGTTACTTGCTAGTTAAGACTCAACCCGAGTATCCTGTCATCCGGGATAATGGATGGTCCCCGCCCAAAGGGTTAAATGGGCTACGCCTGTGAATGAGCGGTAGGTGAATACCTCTGCTACACAGCAGTTCGATTCTGCTCGGCTCCATGGTTATCAAAAAAATCAACCCATCCGATACAATGATGTAAAGGATGGGTTGATTTTTTATGAACTCTAAAACAGCGATTGTTATCTGTGAAAACCCCCAATGTGGACAGAAATTTACTAAGCTGTTAGCGGAGGTTAAACGCAGTGAAAAGCTGGGTAGACAGCATTTTTGTTCTTTAACCTGCTACGGACAAGGTAAAGGGGTTAAACAACTGAGCGGAAAAAGAACGACCGCACATTTAAAAAAAGGAACAGAAAAAGACGAATTTTCTCCGTTTCGTCATCCTTTAAAAATTATCAGAAAATCGGTTAAGCACCGAAAGATAGAGGCTTCTGTTACCTTACAAGACCTCAAGCAAATTTGGGACCAACAAGGCGGAATTTGCCCTTATACGGGATGGGATTTGGTGCTGTTCCCTTGCACAACAGACTACCAATCCCGTCCTTTAACGACCAATCGTGCGAGTGTAGACCGGATTGATTCCGCAAAAGGTTACAGTTTGGATAATATTCAATTTGTGGCGGTGATGGCGAATTTGGCTAAACATAGTTTTAAGGAAGCTGAACTCTTGGAGTTTTGTCAGGCAGTTTATCAAAATTATAAAAGTCAAGGGAGGAGTCTCGAAAACATTGCTGGGGGACAAGATAGGGAATTAAAATTTCTCTTTCAATCGAATCCTGTTACTTTTAATTCTCCAAGGGGCGGTCCCCGAATTGATAGTTATTCTCCGTTTCGGCAGCATTTGAATTTAGCTCGAAACCATGCTCGGATGAAGGGACGGGAATGCAGTTTGACTTTGGAAGATTTGAAGCAATTGTGGGAAAGGCAGGGGGGACGATGTGTTTATACGGGATGGGAATTGGAGAATCCCCCGACTACGAATGGGTGGTTGCAGTGCGATCGCCATCCCCGAAGGGCAAGTTTAGACCGAATTGATTCGACTCAGGGATATCGGTTGGGAAATGTCCAGTTTGTTGCGGTGATGGCAAATTATGCAAAACGGGATTTTCCGGAAGAAAAATTGCTAGAATTTTGTACGACTGTGGTAAAATGTCGTCGGCAAGGGCGATAAAAAAAGGCGATCGCAGCTTGATTAACAGAATTCAAGCAACATCCCTCTACCCCACTTTTTATCCTTTTTCCATAGAAAAAAGGGGGAGAATTACTCGGCTGATAACCCTCTCCCTTGAGCAAGTTTTGGATGCATCTATAAGAGACCCTCTTGAGGTTTGAGCCACTTGTTTAAAGTGGTATGAATGGTTTGTCCGATTTGTTGCTTCAAGCGCCAAGCGGCAAAAGCCTTTTCGTACTCTTCTCCATTCATTTGGTAGGTTTTCCATCCTTTTAGGGCAAGGAACAATCCCCATACAAAAAGAATCGGCAAAGTCCAGGTCAGGGTATGAGCCGTGAGTAGATTCAAGACCACTAAAAATGAGTTGGCAATCCCATAACGAACTAGATTATTTTTGAACTTAGTCTGGCGATAAAGGTCAAAACCACGCCGTTGAGTCAGTTGACCTTGATTAACCAACCATTCTTGTTCGGCATGGGCAATATTTTCCGATGGAATGCCGAGTTCTTTGGCGATTTCTACCAGTTGAATTCGGGAAAACTCTTCGGATTCGGTTTGGCGGGCGATCGCCAGGTGCAGGATTTGCTGAACGGCTTCTTGGGTGTAATATTCAGGCATTGTGGTTAATTTCTATAGTGGGAATGGGATCCGATATTTCTCAAAACTCTTTTTACTGTTATTGTAGCGAATTTCAAGAGGGAACCAGCGGGGTGTGAGTACGGATGACTCCCCCCTATACCTGGGAAGTCCGGCGATCCCTAAGCGGTGTTCGTCTTGAACTGAAACAGAAACAGTCCAACGGGCGATCGCACCCCCCTATACGGAAATCCACCCGCGATCGCTGCATAAGCGCCTAGAATAAAACAATCCAATTTGACATTTTTATTTCCAGTTGCTAATTGCTGACAAGCGATAACCCTTCGGCAGATCCTCCCTAGTTTTTCTATAAGACTTACAGAAACTGCCTCAGACTCATTTCCTCTCATCAGTGATCTTAACTTAAAAAAACGATTGAAGCTGACCCTAACCCTTAACAATGCCTGAACCCTATCACCCTGCCAACCCTTCCATGTCAATCAATCATTCCCTGATGTATTCCTCGGCCCTGGAACGGGCAATTGACCCCAACCCACCCATCGTTTCCCCGGAAACATCCCTCGAAGAAGTCCTCGCCTTGATGAGTCATGTTAGAAGTAGCTGTCCCTTGCCGTACTCTACTGACTCGATTCAAACCAATATCTGGGATTCCGTGAGGGCGAGTTGTGTCCTTGTTTTAGAAGGAACACCCACGGTTTCTGAACAACTGAATGCGATTCGAGATACTGGAAAACTCCCCGATCGCCCAGACCGAATTCTTGCTAGTCAAGTAGGGATTTTTACCGAACGGGATATCGTCAAAATGACCGCCGCTGAAGTTGATTTAAAAAACGTCAAAGTCTCGGCTGTCATGACTGCACCCGTGGTTACCCTCACCGAATCCCAATCCCATGATATTTTCACCATATTGTCAGTTTTTAGACAGCATCAAATTCGCCACCTTCCCCTGATTGACAATCAGGGCTATATCTTAGGAATTCTCACCCCAGAAACCATTCGACAAGCCCTACAACCTGTCCGTCTTTTAACTCAGTTACGAGAAGTGAAAGACATCATGAGTCATAACGTGATTCAAGCTCCCCTGCACGCTTCTGTGCTTGAATTAGCTCAATTAATGGCCGATCGCCGGGTGAGTTGCGTCGTCATTTGTGAAGACTCCCCCAACACCGACACCACCCACCCACTCGCCAAAATTCCCGTGGGAATTGTCACAGAACGAGATTTAGTCCAATTTCAAGCCTTGCAACTGGACTTAGGGAAAATGCAGGCCAAAGATGTCATGAGTTCGCCTTTATTTTCCCTCAATCCCCAGGATTCCGTATGGTTTGCCCATGAAGAAATGCAGCGCCGACGAGTGCGCCGGTTGGTGGTTTCTAGTGCTGAAGGATATCTCTTGGGACTGGTTTCCCAAACCAGTTTGTTGCAAGCCTTACATCCCACGGAAATGTATGGAGCGATTGAAACTTTACAGGAAGTTGTCGAAAATCGCACCCAAGAATTACAACAAACTAATGAACAATTGCAACGGGAAATTGAGGAACGTAAACGGGCCGAAATTGCCCTACAAACCGCTCATGATAACTTACAAAAATTGGTAGAAGAACGCACCGCAGAACTGCGAGCAACTAACGCCAAACTGCAACAAGATATCTGCGATCGCCAGCGAGTCGAGGCCGCCTTGCGCCAGTCTGAGGCCCAGTTACGACAGCAAGCCGAGGAATTAGAAGCTGCCATGCGATCGCTGCAACAAACCCAATTCCAACTTATCCAATCTGAAAAAATGTCCAGTCTCGGACAATTAGTCGCTGGAGTAGCCCATGAAATTAACAACCCCGTTAACTTTATCTATGGAAACCTTTCCCATGCGACACAGTATATTCAAGACCTCTTAGAACTGATTAATTTGTATCAAACCCACTTCAATCAAAAGGTTCCTGAAATTGAGGATAAAATCGAAGATATTGATTTAGACTTTTTAGTCATAGACCTGCCCAAAATGATTGCTTCCATGCAGATTGGAGCCGATCGCATCCGGTCAATTGTCTTATCCTTGCGCAATTTTTCCCGTCTTGATGAAGCGGATAGGAAGCGGGTCGATATTCACGAAGGACTCGATAGCACCTTGATGATTTTACAACATCGACTTAAAGCCCATCCGGGACGGCGAGAAATTGCCATCCTGAAAGAGTATGGAAATTTGCCCAAAGTGGATTGTTATGTTGGTCCACTCAACCAAGTCTTTATGAATATTATCACTAATGCGATCGATGCCCTGGATATGGGACATAGCAAGAACGAGCGATCAAACGGCAAAGCGCTGTCGCGATCGCCCTTATCCTCCATCCCCGCAACATCCCCCACCATTAGTATTCGCACCCAACTTGACGAAGGCGATCGGATTACCATCTCCATAGCAGATAATGGTCCAGGCATGACCGAAACCGTCCGTCGTCGCTTATTTGAACCCTTTTTTACCACCAAACCCGTCGGCAGTGCCACCGGATTAGGATTATCCATTAGCTATCAAATTGTCGTCGAAAAACATAAAGGAGAATTGCATTGCCATTCAACCTCTGGACATGGAACCGAATTTATAATTGAGATTCCTTCCTCTCAACCCTATTATGAACCGCCCCTATTTGATGTCGCCAGCCAGAACATCCAATCCCAAGACTCCTAAGTGCTAAGACAGCAACTACTTAATCCTTCAAATTTCCAGGGAATAGGTGAGTGATGCCAAGACAAGCCATGATATAATAGAATGTTTTGAACTATTTTGAACCCAATCCAACGGAATCAATCGATTGTCCTCAAGTTTAAATCATTTTAATCCCTGAATCAGCAATGATAAGATATAAAACTTATTAAAAAATGCCTGAACCTAACTATTCAAGGTCGGTATTCAAGCTGGAGTTGAGGAAATGGGGCGACTGCCTCCCCAACCGAAGCCCTGCCAGACTAGAGTAACCAAAACTGACGCGCCAAAACAGGGGAACATTCGTGCTCGATATCAAGCAAATCCGGGAAAATCCACAAACCATTCAGGAACGCCTGAATCGGCGAGGAGAAGGCTATAATTTACAGCCGATATTAGACTTAGATCGCACCGGGCGAGAATTAGAGACCCAGCGATCGCAACTTCAAGCCCGCAGCAACGAAATCGGCAAGCTGATCGGCCAACATATTAAATCCGGCAGCAAACCCGATGACCCCGCCATTCAAACCTTAAAAGAAGAAGGCAACCAACTCAAAGCTCAACTGAGCGAACTCGAACCCCGAGAAAGAACACTCAAAGCCGAACTCGACAACCTCCTCTTAAACCTCCCCAACCTCCCCAGCGACTCGACCCCCGTGGGTAAAAGCGAAACCGAAAACGTCGAAGTGCGGCGCTGGGGTGACGAATATCTCCCAAAACATGACCAAATTCGTCCCCACTGGGAAATTGGCGAACAAATGGGGATTATCGACTTTGAACGGGGGGTGAAAATTGCCCAAAGTCGATTTATCAGCCTGATCGGGGCCGGTGCCGCCTTAGAACGAGCCCTAATTAGCTTTATGCTCGATCGCCACATTCGCCACGGTTATGTAGAAGTCATGCCGCCGGTTCTGATTAATAGTGCCTCCTTGCGTGGGACCGGCCAATTGCCGAAATTTTCCGAAGAGAGCTTTCAATGTAGTGAGGATGACCTCTGGCTGGCCCCCACTGCCGAAGTGCCAGTCACCAATCTCTATCGCGATGATATTCTTGCATCAGAGAACTTACCGATTTATCACTGTGCCTATACCCCTTGTTTTCGCCGGGAAGCGGGGGCCTATGGCAAAGATACCCGAGGATTGATTCGACTGCATCAATTTAATAAGGTCGAATTGGTCAAAATTGTGGCCCCTGAGACCTCCGAGGACGAACATCAAGCCCTGGTTCAGGATGCCGAAGCCATTCTGCAAGCGTTGCAACTGCCGTACCGGGTATTGGAACTCTGCACCGGAGACATCGGCTTTGGGGCGCAAAAGTGCTACGACTTAGAAGTCTGGTTACCCTCTTCGGGCAAGTATCGGGAGATTTCTAGCTGTTCTAATTGTGGAGATTTCCAAGCTAGACGCGCCGCGATTCGATTCAAAGAAGCGGGGAAAAAGGGGACTCAATTTGTCCATACTCTGAATGGATCCGGTTTGGCCGTGGGGCGAACAATGGCAGCGATTTTAGAAAACTATCAGGATCCAGATGGCACGGTTCGGATTCCGGAAGTGCTGCAACCCTATCTTGGGGGTAAAACCGTGTTGTAAGGGGATGGGGAGTTTGTTCGTAGTAACGACTTGCTGTCGTTGCCAAGAGTGTCATGGCATCCTTCATGATACTTACCATGAGCGAATTAAGCAC
>NZ_JAFLQW010000051.1 GCF_017313335.1 Phormidium pseudopriestleyi FRX01
AATTTGACATTTCTATCTCTCCATTTCTGGGTAATGTTAGCTTTGACAATGTTAGAGGTCGGTACTATCTTAAAGACACTGGTTTAACCCAATAAGCCTGTTTAATCTTTAAGTTTTAGTAGCTCCAGACTAGCTACGCATCCGTAGGTAAGAACTTGAACACTTGCCTCTAACGTAGTGACTGAACACTTAGTCTGGTAAACATTAGGCTTTAAAAGCCCACGCTGTACTGTACTCAGTCAGCGTTGGGTAGTTTACTCATCAACCAATTCTCTAACAAATTTTTTACCTTCCTTGGCTTGTTTGATTGATTCTAATAGATGTTCAGCATTAGCTGGATTGGATAATAAATAGAGTGTTTCTTGCCAAGAGTTAAATTCATCTAATGACATTAGAACCGCTTGTCTACCTTGTTCGTTAGATAAAATGGTCGGTTCGACATCAAGGATAACTCGATCGATGATTTCATCTAGTTCTTGCTTGGCTTGCTTACTGGTAATTGCTTTCATTTTTAAAATTTACCCTAATTTTTGTACAGAGTACCTTGAAACGGCCCGATATCTCACCCCTTGCGAATCAACCGCCAAACCCTCTGCATCAAACTCTAACACATCCCCATAACCACTCATCCAACCCATAATTTTAGCGGGAACTCCTGCCACCATTGCATAAGCAGGCACATCTTTCGTCACCACTGCACCCGCCGCCACAAACGCCCCTTCATGCAAAGTAACCCCACAAACAATTGTTGCATTAGCACCAATACTCGCCCCTCGCTTCACCAAAGTTGTCGCATAATCCTGACTGGTATTGCGGGGAAATTCGCAACGGGGGGTCTTGACATTGGTAAACACCATGCTGGGGCCACAAAACACATAATCTTCCAGAATCACCCCTTCATAGAGGGAGACATTATTCTGAATCTTGCAGTAATTTCCGACCTGGACCCCATTGGCGACCAAAACATTCTGACCCAAAATACAATTAGACCCAATCTTCGCCTGACTCATGACATGGGAAAAGTGCCAAATTTTCGTGCCCTCCCCAATCTCTGCTCCTTCATCCACATAAGCGGACTCGTGAACAAAAAAGTTAGCCTGGGAAAGCCTCCGTTGCTTTTTCCAAAATCTCCACCACCGCTACCCCATTCCATCCATCCGATCGCGGACGTTGACCCGTGGCAATGCAACCCTTGAAAATGCTGACACTCAATCCGTAACGGTTCCGTTGCCGCCACGGAAACGGTTTCACTCCCCTCGTCGCGATTGTTCAACTCCCCATCCACACCTTTGTAGTAAATCGTGACTTGTTGCGCCACTTCGTCATAAACCAACATTTGCTTTTCCGCAATCACCACCGTATTCCGTTCCAGGAGGGGCCAATACCATGAACAGTGAATATGTGCCGTCTGTCCCCTGGCAAATTGAAGATGGACATGAACATCATCTTCAATCCCTGGCTGCAACATAGCGTGTCCACTGGCATCAACTCCTATCAGTTGGGGATTTCCTAATAAATCTAAAACCACAGACACATCATGAGGAGCAAAAGACCACCAGACATTTTCTTCCCGCCGCACTCGGCCTAAGTTGGCGCGTCGCGCTGCTACATGGAGAACTTGACCCGCTTTCCCCGTCGCCAGATAGTCTCGCATCCAACTAATCGCAGGTTGGTAAAGCAATAGGTGACCCACCATCAAAATCAGTGATTGCTCATCGGCATATTCTGCCAACTGACGCGCTTCATTTGTTCGCAAAGTCATGGGTTTTTCGACAAAGACGTGCTTCCCTGCTTTTAAAGCCGCATCTGCCATTTGGAAATGACTAGGGGCTGGGGTGGCAATCACCACTGCCGAAACATCTGTGTTCAGAACCTGCTCAAATTTGTCATAAAGCGGAATTTCTGGATAATGAGCAGCCACTTTAGACCGTAGTTCTGGATTAACTTCAGCAACTCCCGCTAATGCTTCTAATTCATAAAAATTGCGAATTAAATTTCGCCCCCAATTGCCTGCACCCACAACAATGACTTGATTTACAGCAGGGTCACCTTTTCTTGATTACAACTTAAATGACGAGTTGCTCCTCGCGTATCCAGAACAGCCTGAGCCTTGTCAATGAGGGAGAGATAGTCAATTTTACTGTGGTCTGTGGCAATCACGACTAAATCAACTGCTGCGATCGCCTCTTCAGTCAGTTCCACGGAAACTAAATTATGCCCTTTAACTTGAATCTCTGGAACAAACGGATCGTGATAGGTCAGATTCACCCCATCTTGTAACAGCAATTCCATGATGGATATGGCGGGAGACTCGCGCCAATCGGCAATATCTTTCTTATAGGCAGCCCCCATCACCAATACTTGCGATTTTGAAGGGGCTTTACCGATCCGGTTTAAAGCTCGCCAAACTTTCTCCCTCACAAACTCTGGCATCTTCCGGTTAACTTCTCCAGCTAGAGCAATAAAATGAGTCTCAAAGTTATACTCTTTAGCCTTCCATTCCAGATAATGAGGGTCCAACGGAATGCAGTGGCCCCCTACCCCTGGACCCGGATAAAACGGCATAATCCCAAACGGTTTAGTATTGGCCGCATCTAGGACTTCCCAGACATTTAAGTCCAGGCGATCGCATAACAAGGCTAATTCGTTCGCTAAAGCAATATTCACTGCCCGAAAAGTATTCTCAAAAACCTTGACCAACTCAGCCGCTTTCGCACTGCTAACCTGAACCACATGATCAATGGTTTGTTGATAAAATAAGGTAGCGACTTCCAGAGAATGCGGGTCAGAAGCCCCAACGACTTTATTGGTATTTTTCGTAGTGTAGCGCTGATTCCCTGGGTCTACTCGTTCGGGAGAATGAGCCAGAAAAAAGTCTGACCCTTGTTGCAGCCCACTGATTTGCTCTAAAACGGGGCGCATCACATCATCGGTGGTTCCAGGATAGGTGGTAGATTCCAAGGAGACCAACTGTCCAGGTCGCAATTTACGAGCCAACTCCTGTGTAACACTCTCGATATAGCTGAGATTAGGGGTTAAATTCTTAGTCAGCGGGGTGGGAACACAAATGACGATCGCATCCATTTCTCCCACGCGCTCAAAGTTGCTGGTGGCTTCTAGGTAACCCTTACTCACCACTTGCTTTAAGTCATCATCCTTGACATCACTGATGTAGTTATCTGCCCGATTCACTCGGGCGGCTTTCTCAGGATTTTGCTCAATTCCTAAAACCTTAAAACCAACTTTGGCTTTTTCAACGGCAAAAGGAAGCCCCACATATCCTAAACCGACTACGCCAATCACGGCAGTGCGATCGCGAATCTTTTGTTTAAGGGCAGATAAAATTTGAGGCGAATTCACCATGAGTCAAGGTTGGGTATGGAATTAGGGAGTATGGACAGACAAGGGGCAGTTAGGTTCCCAGGGTGGGGGATTGATTCCTGTATTTGGCGTCATCCCAGAAGGCGATCGCTTTCTACACCAGACCTTCTCCTGGGGGCAACAGTTAGGATACCACAGTCTGATGAGGGAGGAGGAGGGGGAACCAGGCAATTGAGGCGATCGGATCTGGAGTCAGTTTTGGGGGCGATCGCCTCATTCCCTGCCCCAATTCCTAGCCCTTGTCACCCCATCACCACAGCATCCGTGCCAGAATTTAGGGCGATCGCGTGTTTAACTCCTACATATTTTGCGACTTCCTGCTCAAACAGCTTAACATCAGGCCCCATGATAAACTGACCCGATTCTAAAACACGGTTAATCGCCGCTTGAACTTCGTCCTTGATTTGCTCGTACTGGGGTTTTAGGTCTAAGACAGGAATTTTAATTTCACTCATATACTCAGTTGTGGATTTGAGATTGGATGATTTGACACTCCCACGCTCTTAAGAGCGTGGGATTCTTTAAGAGTCCAGAATCTGAACCTTAAGGGCGTAGTCAAAGCACCCCTACTGACTCCACTAAGATTAAATCCCAGTGTCGCCGCTACCTTTCTTAAGATATTTGCTGCCCCATTACAATCAGCATTGACATACAAATTGTTTGCAGTCCGGTACAATCCTCTCTTAACCCGCTTGCCAGATTATTGCCACGCTTCAGGTTTTTCACCGAATTTAGGTAGCTCATGAGGGTCAAGAAAACTTGCTTTACTGGTGTAGGATTCTTCGGTTTCGACACACTTAATCCCATACTGCTCACATAGTTGCTTTATCCTGTCTTTGAGTCTAGCTGTAGGTATCTGGACAAACTTCTGGTTAGTATTATCTCCTAAGTTTATGGAATCTTTCTGTCCTTTATTCCAACCAAATACCACAGTCTGGCTCTGGTTCTCCAGACAATGATTGATTACTAATCTTGCAGCTTTGTTTACAGCATCCCTCATCTGTCTGTTTCTTGTTTCCGTGACACGAGCAAGTTGCTTAGACCAGAATCCTTGGGGTTGA
>NZ_JAFLQW010000550.1 GCF_017313335.1 Phormidium pseudopriestleyi FRX01
ATTCCGAGGTGGCAATTAAACTGCTGGAGAGTCCAACTTGGACGAAGTGAGCGAAGGCGCTGCTGTATTCACCGGAGGCGATCGCCTGAGCGACACCGGACTGAGTGAGATAGAAGTCTTCTTCAAATATCTCACAGGACACTTGACCTTCAAAGAATCCCACCTCTACGAAGTAGGCAAAGGCACTGCTGTATTCCCCAGACTCAACGAGTGTCGCCACTTCTGGATATTGTTCCAGATAGAAGGCTTCATCAAACAGAGCGCTACCGACGAGACCCTCGGACAAGCCGACTTCTAGGAAATGCTCAAAAGCACTGCTGTATTCACCCGACTCGATGAGTGCGCCGACTTCCGGATACTGATCCAGATAGAAGGCTTCGTCAAAGAAGGGACTTGGGCTGTTTCCTTGAGCTTCGCCAACGGCGATGAAGTGGTCTAAGGCGCTGCTGTATTCCCCCGAAGCAATCAGGGTAGCGACATTAGTATAGGTCGCTAGATAATACTCTTCGCTAAATACCTTACTGACTTTGGTGACTTTTTCGATGCTGGTGACATCGATTGTGCCTTCGTCTGTGATTTCCACGCCTTCAATACTGATGCTGGGAGCGCCCGTAATCGAAATATTGCTGGCGGTGAGTGCTGAGGTAGACCAGACGTTGACGGCTCCTTTGCCTTCGAGTTTCAGAACCGTCAGGAACTTGGTGCTGACGGTTCCATCTTCAGCAGTTTGCTCTACTTCGCTGACTTTGGCCGCACTTAAAAGTTGTTCAGCAGTCAACGTGCCACCAACGACTTCGATTTTGTCTCCTTCTTCGGCATTGAAGTCGAGAATGGTCGTCCGGTGTTTCGGTTTATTGCCACTCACATCAAGGAGAAAGGTATCACTGCCTTCACCACCGGCGAGGGTATCGGATTTACCACCGCTGGTATAAAGGTAGTCATCGCCACTGCCACCGATCAGCAAGCTCTTACCTTTGCCACCGGCAATCAGGGTGTCATTGCCTTCACTACCGCAGAGGGTATCTTTCTTGTCGCTGCCAATCAGGAGATCATCGCCGTCGCCACCGATCAGCAAGTTTTTGTCTTTATTGCCGATCAGGGTGTCGTTGCCGTCGCCACCGACGAGGGTATCTTGCTTCTTGCTGCCGATGAGTAAGTCATTCCCTTCACCGCCAAACAGAAGTGATTTACCTTTGCCTGCAATCAGGATATCGTCACCGGCATCGCCAATGATGACATCTTTCTTTTTGACCCCCTGAAGCACATCGTTGCCTTCGGTGCCGATGATAGCGTTGGTGGCATTAAACTGGCTGGGGTCTAAGTCGCCGAGTAAGTCGGAGCATTCGGGAATGGTGATGTTGTCGGAGGAGCAGAGGAGTCCATCTTCTTTGCCGACTTTGATATAGTAGGCAAAGGCGGTGGGATATTCTTTGCCTTCGCCAATCAGGGCTTTTTCTTCTTCGGTTAGCTGTTGTAAGAAGAATTCTTCCTTGAAGGTAGCGCTTGCGGTGATGCCAATTTCAATGCCGATACTAATAAAGTGGGTAAAGGCAATCTGGAATTTTTGCGCTTCGGTTGCACCGGAGGGAATTTCCGGCATCTCGAAGTCTGGATTTTGCGCTGCATATTGCTCTAATTGTTCTAAGTAGAACTCGGCATTAAAGTCGGGAAGGGGATTTTGACCTTTTTCAAACCCTTCTTGCATGAAGTATTCAAAGACGCTGGTATATTTCCCACTGACGATCAGTTGTTGAACTTCTGAATATTGCAGTAAGAAGTATTCAGAGTCAAAGAATTGGGTGGGAATATCACCTTGAGCTTGTCCGACTTGCAGGAAGTAGTCGAGGACGCTTTCGTATTCGCCAGAATCGATCAGTTCTTTGATTTGGGGATTTTGCTCTAAGTAGAAGCTCAAATCGAAGAGGGGACTGAAACTCTTCTGGCTGATTTCGGCGTCGAATTGTCCTTCGAGGAGGTAGTATTCGAGGACGCTGCTGAATTGCTTGCCTGATCCGATGAGTTCGCGGATTTGTTCTGACAGTTGAGAGAGGAAGAAGTCTTGGTTAAAGACACCTGTTTTGGCGATCGCTTCTGTTTCTTCAGTCAGTGCTGGATCTTCTTCGTCTGTGGGTTGTTCGCCATCGCTGGGTTGTTCGCCATCGGTGGGGATCGTCGGGGGCACTGGCGGCGGATTGAAGACGATGGGGGAACTGTCGGTGGTCTCTTCTGTGGTAGAGGTTTCGTCGGTTTCTACTTCATCCTCATCCGTCGGCATTTCTGCTTCCGGCATGGGGGGATTCGGCAGGAATCCGCTGAAGAACCCAAACTGGAAGAAGTGGGAAATGACACTGGAGAATTGACCGCTTTGGATGCCTTCGGCTACTTCTTGATACTGTGCTAAGTAACTGTCGATATTGAAGGATTCACTGGGAATTCGTCCTTCAAAGATGCCGTGATTTAAGAAGTGGGAGAAGACGCTTTTAATCTTGCCGGTTTTTAAGGCAGTGGCAACGTCTTTGTTTTGTTGTAGGTAAAATTGCCCGCTGAAAAAGCTGCTGAAAGTGCGGATTTCAAAGCGTCCATATTGGAGCCAGTGGGTGAGTCCGCTGCTAAATTCTCCGGTTTGAACCGCTTCGCTAACGTCTGGATTACTGGCTAAATATTCTTGTTCGTTGTAGGCGAGGTTGGGAGAGCGATTTTCTTTGCAGCCAAATTTGAGGAAATGGTGCAGTCCACTTTCAAAGTTTCCGTTGGCGATCGCCTCTTTGACATCGGAATTACTTTCTACATAGAAAGTGGCATCAAACCCAGCGATGATTTTCCGTTCTTCTTTATATCCAAATTTGTAGGCGTGTTGTAACCCACTCTTGAATAAACCCTGTTCGACAGCTTCAGCAACATCCGGGTTTTCCGCTAAATATTCTTCTTCATCACAATAAGCGGTAACCAGTTCTTTGATTTCCGGATCAACATCGGCATCGTCGTCCATTTCCATTTTTTCGCCATCATCCATTTTTTCGCCATCATCAATGACATCTTCACCGTTATCACCGATCACATCATCACCTTCATTGGTGGTGACTTCTCCATCGTCAGCAACATCATCACCTTCATCAGTGGTGGGGACTTCCCCTTCTGCGACTTCTTCGACTTTGGGTTGGGTTTCGGCAACGGGTTCTTCTGGAGTTTCCTCGGGTTCCGGCACCACTTCAGTTACTGTGGTGGGTGCGATCCCTTCGAGTTTGCTGCTGCCTTCACGATTGTCGGTTCCCACACTGGTGAGGCGTAATCCCAGACTTTGACCTAAAAACTGATCCAAGGTCAAGGTTTCAGTTTCGTGGGATAGGGTAAAGCTGGTGCTGGCAATATCGTCTACGCCGATTCCAGGGGTGCCAATTTCTAGGTTCCCCTCAAAGGAGCTTGGGGTAACAGTCGCATCCTGACTAATATTTGCACTCGATCCAAAGGCGGAATTGGTGACGTTACTGCCGGAGATTTGCAATCCACTGAGTAAGGAATCATCGGCTAAGTTGAAGAATACCCCTCGGATGTCTGCCATCGGTGTGACATCTTGGACGGTGACGTTAATGCCAGCAGCAGTTTCTTCGAGAATCAGTTTGCCACTGGCATTATCTCCGGTGAAGCTACTAACTTCGACGGTGATAGTTTTGGGTGCGGCGGTTTCTTCTGTGCTGGTGGTCGTAACTGTTGTAGTTTCTTCGGTAGTTTCTTCTAGGATGGTATCTTCAGGATTCATAGCAAATTTCCGTAAGTTAATGCAAACAATAGCTGCTTTTGCTGATGCCTTCTAGGGTCAAAGGCGGGTAATAATCCCTCAACTGATTTCTATTCTCAGCAGGGGACGGTTTAATAAAATTTGAGGTTCCCGGTTTCAGGATTTGGTGGCGATCGCCTCTCGTCTTCTTAGGAACTATCCCTGATTTTCGGTAAAAAATAAGTGTTTATTATGGTTACAACCTCAATCCGGTTTTTAGATGTAATCTTGGATCACGTTTCAAAATAAGGACAATAGAATTCATTCTCGGGAGTGAATTTTTGTTTACAATATTCTTGCCTGATTTTCTTTGTCTTAGCTTACCCTAAACATCCGGCGTAGCTCTCCGCAATTCCACGGAAATTATTTTCATAATTCATCAAGATTTAATTCATGGAAACCCCTGAAAAAATCCGTTACAAAGATTTGTTTGTAACGGCTAAAAATTAACCAGTAAAATCATTAAATCCTGATTTTAAATTGGTAATTTTGTTTAAGTTTAATTGACTACGTTACACTTTAAAAAGAGAAATCTTAAGATTCTATAGCAATCCTTGCAGCAGTTGTGGAATGCCCTCACCCCCAACATAAGGCGGCCCAAAGGGGGAGAGGGGAGCAGGAGAGGGCATAAATCATTTAGGATTGCTATATAAATATTTAAAAGGGTCCAGGGTAGCCAGGGTAGATCTTAAGATGAAAAAATCTCTCTTTTTGATGTTACGAATGCTGTCTTTGGCGCAGGGGAAAGAAGGCCGGGGGCAAGGGAGTTAGTTTCACTTAAAATAGGGGGACAGGCAAAGCCAGCATAAAACTTTAGGATTAGGGACAGTTTGAACAAGGGTCTGAAAAAAATCCTGATGGATTGACAGATGGGGGTGAATATAGCCTTTAGACAGAAACTCTATGTTTTCTGATGGGGACTCTCGAGCATCCTGTATTGAGTAGATTTAAAAGAGTCGGGTTTTGTTCCCGGCTTAGAAACTCCGATCCAGATTTGGTGAATGGCATGACAAATGTCGGCAGATCTGAGCAATGGGACCTCTGTTCAACGGGTCATCAGGTCTAGGGACCTCTGGGGGAGATGCGAAATTCAGGACCGGACAAAACCTGATCCCCTCTTTGGATGCAGCGATCGCCTCACCCAATGCGCCAGGAACTTCCCCGAGGTTTAGCCAAACTCCGGGGGATAGGATGGATGAGGGCAAAAGAAATCGCACCCGCTGTAATAGGGGTGCGATCGCTCTATTAATGAATCCCTAGATGTTGTTGATCCCGTCTGAGGACTAAGCTTACATCAGCAAGATTTGACACTCCCACGCTCTTTAGAGCGTGGGATTCTTTAAGAGTCCAGAATCTGAACCTTAAGGGCGTAGTCAAAGCACCCCTACTGACTCCACTAAGATTAAATCCCAGTGTCGCCGCTACCTTTCTTAAGATATTTGC
>NZ_JAFLQW010000333.1 GCF_017313335.1 Phormidium pseudopriestleyi FRX01
GGCGGGGGCAGTTTCTGGGGATACGATTAAGAGATATGTTGAGAACCAAAAAACTAAGTAATTGGTTAGCTACGTACCTACGCTAACCCCCTTATATCCCACGGCTAAAGCACGTGGGTTTTACGGCGTTTTCTATAAACCCTTCATTTAATTTCTAAATTGCGCCAATACTCCGCTCTTTATATTCATTAGAAACAGTTCAACCCAGAACAACAAACTAAAGCCAAGTATGGGCTCAGGCTAAAAATTGGTCAAATTAAAGTCAATTTCGAGGCTACCGTTAGGCAGAAAAAACCATAAAACTGCTTAAGGAAAAACCTGACCCAGTTTTATTGAGTCAGATTTTGAAACCCTTATCCAGTTTGGGCTGTATCCATCAGCCTTCCTCTGGGGCCGGCCCCCACTAAGTAGGTCAAGGTATTGGGTGTCCGCTCTATGCTGATCTAATGTGTGTGGCGGTGGAGGACAAGTGCCCGCCGCTACGGAAACACCTGTTTTGAAATTCACCTGTGAATAGAGAGTGTCTCAAGGAGAGAGACTGGGTCGCTCAAACCTGACATTGATGTCGAACAGAAGACAGACATCTATGCTTTTGCCTTGAACGATATTCTTAAGATGATCTTCCAGGACTTACGCAATCTGTAACATTAACCTTTAAATGTAGCGGCAATTCGCTTTCTGTTCTCTACATTTAGGGTAGATTCTCAAAATCTGCGTAAGTCCTGTCTCAGATGTCATAATACCGAGATTCCCAGTGCTTGAACAGCTTCTTGCCAAAATGAGAATTGCTGGAGTTTTGAATCAGAACGTGTGCGCGTGCAGTACCTCCGCGTCACAGATATAGGCGATGCCCGAATAATCGTCGAAAAACTGCGCTGCGACCTCATCCGAAATCTTCAGGGCGATATCCCGATTGGCGGTGAGCACCTCGATCTTTATATTCGAGTCGGTGCCGCCAACGGTGGGTTGTCCCGACGATCGCACGTTGCGACTGCCTTTACCGCCCGCCGGCATCACCGTATAACCGGCAGCCCCGGCTTCGTCGATGATCTTGGAGATCTGTTTCATCAGCAACTTTTCCGTGACAATGACGAGCTTAGTGGCTTTCTGGGTCATGTGGGTTACCTCTTGAGGTGTTCTGTTACGACAATTCAAGGCAAAACTCTATAGTTTTGCTTTGAACCATATCTTTAAGTTTATGCCAAAGATCGGCGAATCCACTACCCTCTGTTGAGAAAGATTGACTCAGATTAGCAGAAGCATTTTATAAAAAATACTTATCCTTTTGGCGCTATGACCACCATTTCACATCAAATTGCACGGGGTACTAGGGCGTCGGTACAGTAGAGGTAAGACAACCGGGTTTCTTGTCTTATCCCTCTTTTGTCCCTCTCTGTAGTGAGGTGGATTTCTTATTTTCCTTCGCCTAGAGTGACTTCGATAGGGATAGTTTATCTAATACTGTACCGGCGTCCTAGTAGTCAGGTCAATCAAGATAGCTTCTGCTGCCCAAAAATCGTTAAAAGGAGGATTCACTCCCTTCCGCTTCTGGTCATCCTTCTCTTATGGTTTCTCATCTCAGGGAGTAGGGTAAAAAATGAGCGAACCGGAAGTTAAGAAAGAAAAGAAACGACTGAAGTCGTTACTACGAACTTAGAAAGAAATACTTTCCCCTGTTTGTAGTAACGACTTCAGTCGTTTCCGGATTTCCCCAGTTAAAGGAGAAAAATCCCTGACCTAAAGCATGGATAATTCCCCTAAGACATCCAGACGTTTATAGGGATTGAGGGTGATATGGGTTTCTGAGAGGGTTTCGGCGATCGCCGGGTCGATCCAACCCAATTGCTTGAGTAGGTGAATCGCTACGGCGTGTTTTGCCCGTTTGCTACCATCCATGACTTTGATGGCTAAACCCATGCCTTCTCCTTCTCGTCCGATGCAGAGGACGCCTTCGGCACCGCCTTTACTCACCAGTTCCCCTTCGCTTAAGCGCATCAGTTCGGTATCGAACTCGCCGGGTCCGGAAATTAAGGCGGGATGATGGGTCATGGCACGCACGATCCGCTCCATATCGACGTTATCCCCCGAACACAAATGGGCGTACAGGGAGGCCATTTGCCCTAATTCCATCAGATAGGTGGGTGCACCACAGTCATCCCGCGCACCGATGAACTCTTCGGCAGGCATTCGCAGCAGTTCAGCGACTTTGGTGATAATCAAGCGCTGCACGGGGTGATTCTTCTGGGTATAGGTTTCCAGGGGAAAATTGCGCTGTTTGCAGACGGCTAACATTCCGGCGTGTTTGCCGGAACAGTTATGGCTGAGGGGGCTGTCTTTGCCTGGGGGGGTGGGACAGTGGAGGGCGGTGGTATCAACGTCACAGCGCCAGAGGACGTTAAAGGCTTGCCGCGCCTGTTCGATGGTTCCTTTGTGGGAACTGCAAATAATGGCGAGGTCGCGATCGTTAAGACCGAAGCGTTCTAGGGTGCCGGTGGTGGTCACTGCTAGGGCTTGAAAGGGTTTGAGGGCGCTGCGGATGAAGGCGGTGGTTTCTGAGTTACCGGCAACGGACAGAACTCGCCCTCGGTTGTCACAAACGACGGCCTGGACGTGATGGACTGATTCAATAATTCCTTCGCGCAGCAAGCGGACTTCGAGGGCTGCTGCTGCGGTACGTTTTCCCATTGTCATGGGTTAAATTTTATGCCTTATTGGATAGAGTGGGTCAATGTTCAGGGTCAGCCGGTCCAAGGTCTTGGGTAAGACGCGGAACGAACTGCCCGGATACTGCCTTTATACCAAATTCCAAGCGATCGCACCGATGAGGACCAAGATGCCGAGGATGGCAAAGGTTCGATGCAGGCGATCGAGGATGGGTTGGATTTGATGGCGGACGACGAGGCGATCGCGGGTTAAGATTTCCGGGGTTTTGGGCCAGGTTTGACCGTCGTACCAGCCGGATTCTTCATAGAAGATGGTGGGATTGAAGAGGCGATCGCGCACATAGCGCCACCCAAAGTAAAGTCTCAAGAGCATTAAGGTCAAAATCAATCCGCCACCCCCGGTACTTCCGAGGATAAACTGACCCAAGGCTTTGGCGGGAGGAAAACTCGCTGCTGCCACGGGAGCACAAACTGCCACTGACAGTCCCAAAATACAGGCCATTTTACTTAGATAGCCTTTGATGTCACGGGTCGCCCAGCTAAAAAAACAGGACTCCTGAAGCTCTTGATATTCATTGAGCGGTTGCCAATCCGGAGGCACTGGGCAGGCAGACACAGACGAAACCCTCATCTCTAGCTCGTTAATTATTGTGCACCGTTGAGTTCAGCACTCAGGTCTAGGCGTTCGCCATGTCCCCAAAATGCCTCTAAATTGTAATACTCTCGTTCGGTGGGCATCAAGATATGCACGATCACGTCGCCATAGTCTTGAACTAGCCAACTGCCATGATACTGTCCTTCGACTCTCCGGGGAACCCGTTGACATTCTTGTTCGGCTTGATGGGCGATCGCATCGGAAATGGCCCGAACCTGCACTCGGGAATAGCCGGTGACGATTATAAAATAGTCGGCGAGATAGGAGACTTCTGACACCCGCAACACGATTAGATCGCCGCCTTTGCGGTCATCTGCGGCCCGGGCGATCGCAACGGCTAAATGGTAGCTGTCTGCATCGGTTTCGGTTTGAACGGCTTCTCGGGTTAAGGCGCTAGTCGATTGAATCGAGGAAGAATCTGTCATTCACTCTCCATGTAGTTGTAGAAGTTGTGGGCGGGTTTAGTTGTTTATCTGAGAATTTTTACTCAATTTTTTGCTCAAAAAGCCGATTCTCTCGCTTGCTGAGAGTGTCTATCGGATTGGATGAGATTTTTGAGTTCATGCTAACAAATTTTAGGCGGTAATGCGATCGCTTGCGGATACTCTTTGGGTCCGATGTTGTTCTTTCGTCTGTTGCATGGCCCAATTGCGGGTTAATATCGTCCGGGGGTGAATCATCCGTTGCTGTTCGACGAGGTGGCGGAAGCTGTAGTCCCCCGTCTGCCACACCAGAGAAACACGGTAGGGCTGGTAGCCTCGTGTCTTCAGACCGAGGTGGAAAGCCCACACGAGCGGTTTTAACCGCCTACACTGTAGTCTAACCATGATGAGGGTCGTTAATGTAGCGTTCTATCGTATCTGCTGAA
>NZ_JAFLQW010000016.1 GCF_017313335.1 Phormidium pseudopriestleyi FRX01
ATAAAATCCATAACCGGGGTAAGTCTGATTCTGCCAGGGAAGTCTTTTCCCGTCGCGCTTGTCGCCACAAGTCACTGTGGAGGGAGTAGAGTTTCAGGAGGCAGATTCGGACTTCTACTGGGGTGGGAGGGTTTCTAAACACCTCAAATAACCCAGGGGTAGTTGCCATTTGTGCTAGAATAACCAGGTTTTCGGGGGCGGTGGATGGGCTGTCACTGGGGACAAAATACACGTCTACTTGTCGGACTTCGCTGGGAATATCTCGACTGGTTTGGACTTGGCCGAGATAAGCTAATAACTCCTCTAAATATTGTTTGGCAAATTGGTCATGAGCGGTTCGGGTCATGTTATTCTTTCCATAGTTCACTGAGTTTCTCTAGGAGGTTTTGATCAAGAGGGGTGACTCCATAAATACAAGCAGGATAGCAGGCTGTTATTATTGCTTAACTCATCCCCCTTGCGAGGTAGATTTGGGGAAAGAGCAGTCGGCTTCAATTGCTAAAATGGTTAAGGGGGTCTGAACCCCAAACCTATCTAACTTTAATACCGCTTAGGGTGGTAAAATTATGTGTGGAAGATTTAGCTTTTATCAAGCCCCTGAAACTGTGGCTGAGTTGTTTCAGTTAGCGGGAATTCCTCAGATAAAACCCCGATATAATATTGCGCCGACTCAATCGGTATCTACGGTGTTGCAGCAGGAAGAAACCCAGGAACGTCAGTTCCAGATGATGCGCTGGGGTTTGATTCCTTTTTGGGCTAAGGATGTGAAAATGGGAGCAAAACTGATTAATGCTCGTTCGGAAACCGTGTCCGAAAAACCTTCGTTTCGATCGCCTTTCAAGCATCGTCGGTGTTGGATTCTGGCTGATGGGTTCTATGAGTGGGAAACGACGGATTCAGGAAAACAACCGTTTTATTTTCAACTGAAGGATGGAGAACCCTTTGCATTCGCTGGGTTGTGGGAACGGTGGCAGTCCCCGGAAGGGGAATCGATTGAGTCTTGCACGATTTTAACGACGGAAGCAAACGAACTGATGAGTCGAATTCATGTGCGAATGCCGGTAATTCTGTCTCCTACGAGTCGCGATCGCTGGCTGGATTCGGCAACCCCTCCGGAGGAATTGCACCCATTACTGACGCCTTATGACTCACAAGAGATGATCGGCTATCCCGTGAGTCGGATGGTGAATACGCCTAAAACTGACTCCCCGGACTGTGTACAACGGATCGCCGGGGGAGAAGAATGAATCACTCTCTCAATTATCTCCCCCTGGCTGCACTTGCCGATCGCATAAGTGAAAATGACTTTTTAACCCAGATTGCCGGAACTCCTTTGTGGGATGACGCACAGGTGAGGATTACCTCAGATTGGCAACCGCCTGGGGAGGGTCAACTGGCGATCGCCTCTCGGCATGAATATGCTTTAAGTTGGCTATTCCAGGAACTCAAAACCCAGACATTTTTTACTGAACTTCTCGACTCTGAATATTTCTATCGGTATTTGGTCAAAGCCTTGTGGCGGCATCAGTTCAACTGTTTACAAGACTGCAACTCGGATGAAATTTCTGATGGCGATCGCCACTATTGGGAACAGGAGTTAAATCTGGATTCCCCCACCCTTTCTGACTCACTTCGGGCGAATTCTCCCAGTCGCGTTATCGCCGGAACTGTTCACGAGGAAGATACCCCAACTGGACTATTGCAAGCGGTTTTAGTTGCTGCCGATCGCCTTTTTCTCACAGAATTTGTGGATTTATTTGTGTATGGCAGCTTGATGCGGGGAGAAATCAATCATTATTTATTAGAAAATGCTGAATACATCGCAGATGATGCGATCGCTGATGCCGACTTATTCAATTTAGGCCCATATCCCATGTTCGTCCCCGGAATGGGAACCCTGTATGGTGAATGCTATCACATTCCCTTACAAATTATCCCCAATCTCGACCGATTGGAAGACCATCCTCACTTTTATCAACGACTGTGGATGCTATGTTTGAGTGGTCAAACCCGCTTAGTTTATCAAGGGTTTGCCTCACATATCAAAGGCTGTCCGCAAATTGTCAGTGGATCTTGGCGCGATCGCCACTGATATCAATCAAATCCGGGTCCACTCCGGTGAATCCGTTGGTCCGGGTCAGATGGATTCCGGGTTTAACCCGGGAATGACAACAAGGGGTCAATTTTGAGGAAATCACCGTATTTGATATCAATCGAGGGAGTTCCCCCGATTGATTCAACCCAAAACTAAAGGAAATTCTCATCGTTATATTACCACTCCGTGAGGATGGGACAATGAGTCATGCTGAAAAAATCCCCATGTTTGATAATAATATGACGCTTGGAATCCAGAGTAATAATTCCGTCCCGGCGCAGTTTACCTAACATTCGGGTAATCGTAACTCGACTGGTGGCGATCGCCGTTGCCAGATCATAATGGGTGAGTCTGACTCGTAAACGAGTTCCCTCTGCAACCGCTTCTCCCATTTCCTGTTTGAGTAGCAATAATAACTGAATTAACCGATCTTCTACCTTGCGTTGACTGCTAATCGCCAACATCGCTTCTACCTGTCGCATTCGTCGCATCAGTTGAGGGAACATTTCCCGGGCTAAATTTGGCGATGCTTCCACTTCTCGCAGGGAAAACCACATCAAATAAACATCTGATAGGGCTTTAGCGTGATAGGTTTGCAGGCAGCTAAAGGACAGACTAAAACACATGGACGGACCCACCCATCCTAACAATACCTCTTCCCCAGTGGGATAAAGCATACCCAGTTGCACCAACCCTTGAGCAACTTGCCAAATCCCTTGAGATAAAATCGGAATATTGTCGCCTTTGGCATAAAAATGCAGTCGGCGTTCTTCTCTAGCGAGATGCCTATCAGTTTCTGGAAAAGCCTTAAGCGTTTGGAGCATATCTATATCCTATCCCTCAATAACAGAGGTTACAAGCTTTAGGTTTACTCTATCGGCTTAAGGTAAAGATTAGGTAATCCTTGGCGGAAATCTGGGTTAAGATTGGGTTCCCATTTGGTTATGCCAAATTATTTTAGCCCTTTTTCTTTTTTTTGCGGGATTTTTTTGAGTTAGAGGGTAGGTTAGGATACAGGAGTTCTAAGCGTAAGTGATCCCGGATTTCAGGTTTTAAATATTTCTGATGCAGGGGTTGCCACTCTAACCAGGACAAATAGCGGTTTTCTAGCAGTTTTTCGGCTAAAGTCGGAAGGGAGTCCTGAAGATTGCAGCCCAAAACTCGGGAGAGAGTTTCAGTTAAAACGACGCCATCTTGCATTTTACCCAAAATTTCTTGAATCTCTTTGAGGTCCTCAACATACTCTGAATAGGCTTTCCCATAAAACTTCGTAAACAAGCTCATTTGATAGCGCACTCGCTTGACTTGCTTGCGGAGATCATGGAGGGTTTCTCCCTGTTTTGCAAATAATTCCTCGACCTCAGTCTCGGTGAGGTTATCGATTTTCACCTGACCTTTTTTAGTTTTGATTCCCAGTAACCACCCGGGATGCAAAAAGAGGGCGCTGACTTCGGGTAATAATAAATCAGGAAGAATGTATTGAATTGGCACTTGTGCCATTTCTCCGTAACTGGGGCAGTTTAACCAGTCGGCTAAACTGTTTTTAAAGGACAGATAAATTTCGCTGTTTAGGGTCTCCCTGACGGCATCAAAGGCGTGACTCCGTTCGGATTTTAAGAGGGTGAGGGCGCGTTTGAATTCCTCTTTTTCCTGGTCGGGTAAGGTATCTTTATAACCGCTTTCTAGGGTTTCTAGGAGGACATCTAAATCCCGCAAGCTGCCTAGACTGTGGGAGATTTTGCCAATTTGACTTTGGCGGGCGGCTTTGGGTAAATCCAATGCCGGTGCAAATCCTTTGGCGGCAGATCTCAGTCGGCGCATCCCGACTCGCATCTGGTGCAGGGCTTCGGGAGCGCGATCGCTTAAGACATCCTCTTCATATTGAATCGTTTTTTGGAAATGTTTTTCCAGGGCAATTTTGGCCCAATCTCCGAGGGTATTGGCGGACTGTTTGCTATCGGATTTCATGATGGAATAGCACTCCTTGCGCTAGTTTTGATAAGAGAAAAATGCTGGGGCTGAATATGATTAGCGGGAAGCAAAATCGATTGTATCACACTTTTCCCCTGAACGGTTATTGAAAAACTTCAGAGGTGAGTGAGCTAGATTCATCGAGAATCGCTTCCGGTTGATATCGCCAGGGTGGAATCGTGATATCCAGGGGTTTGCTGATCCACAAGTCATATCGGACTGCACAGTCTTCGGTTTGGCAGGACCGCAGGAAGGGTTTGCCGGTCCAGATTTGACAGCTACAGAGGGGTTTGGGTTCTTCAATGTCATAACCCCCGTTAATGGGTCGCAGTTGGAAGAATTCGATATGCCAATGTGCCGGTTCCACGGCAACACATTCGGTAATGCAGTCGGACGGTAAATCGCTCAGGGTTGAGGTCGGGTTTTTATAGGGTTTGATGGCGATGGGGAGGTAGTCGATATCCAACAGATAGTTGTTAAAGCCGAGATGGTTGGCGCGTTGGACGATTTGCTGCCATTCATGGAGGGACTGTAATTCCCCTTGGCGTGGGCTGGTTTGTTCAAAGTAATATCCGCCAAACAGCCAAATCAGTTTGGCGAGGATGGTTTCCACCCGCTGGCGATCGCGCTGTAACAACTCCACATCTTCTGGTAATAACATCCGTCCCGGGACCGCCCACCAATATTCCCAAGTCAACTCGCCATCGAAGGGGACCAACCGTTTGACCAATCCGGGAATGCGATCGCGCAATTGGATCTTACGAATCTCTGCAGTCGTCCCTTCTTCCGGTGATGGCAAGGGTAAGTTTAAATGAGCTTGCAGGGGATGTTCAGGGGCGCTGGCTTCTTCTGGGGACATCACCGCTCGATTTTGGACCGTTGGAAGCTTACTGTATAACATGATTCATTTGCCTCTTTTCTTCTGCCCTATTATTACTCTCTTTAAGGATAATTCCTCTGGCTATCCTTGACATTCCCTTCTAGGCAGGTCTTAATCTTTTTTTTAGAAACTTAGCCCGTAAAATTATAAATTATCAATCTGCGATGAGACGGACTGATATATAAAATCCTACCAGGGGGGAGCATCTCTAAAAAATCCCCCTTGGCAGAATCTGCCAAAATTTACGAGGAATGTTCAGCCTAGGGAATCAGGCCGATCGCCACTGTATAGCAATCCTAAATGATTTATGCCCTCTCCTGCTCCCCTTTGGGTCGCCGACGAGAAAGGGGTGAGGGCATTCCACAACTGATTTAGGACTGCTGTAATCAAATGCGATCGCCCTGCAATCACCACTGAGGCATAGACATCAACAAAGCCGTCGCCGTCGTTGCATCCACGGGTCTGGAAAACAAATATCCCTGACCCGATTCACATTGCAAAGCGCGCAGTTGAGCCAACTGTTCCAACGTCTCCACCCCTTCAGCCACCACATCCATATCTAAATTGTGAGCCAAATCGATACAAGTGCGAACAATTTCTAAACTTTCCGCCTCACTGCTCATCCGACTCACAAAAGAGCGATCAATTTTCAAAGTATCAATCGGCAACCGTTGCAACCGACTCAGGGAAGAATACCCCGTCCCAAAATCATCAATACACAACTTAATTTGCCGTTTTTTGAGCTGATTGAGCAAACTCGCTGCCGACTCTGCTGCTGCCATAATTGCGGTTTCCGTAATTTCTAGCTTCAAGCAAGCACCACTCAACCCGGTTTGCTGGAGAATTTTGTCAATATAATCCACCAGTCCCGGATTGCCAAACTGCACCCCCGCAACATTCACACTCATGGTCAAAAATGGAGCAGACCCCCCGACTCCCTCCCCTCGTTCTGAATTTGGGAGGATTAAACCCAAGGATTGCCATCGTTCCTGCCACTGCTGCAATTGCCGACAGGCTTCCTCTAGGACCCATGCGCCCATTGGCACAATTGATCCGGTTCCTTCAGCAACGGGGATAAACTCCCCGGGTAGCACAAAGCCCCGTCGAGGGTGTTGCCACCGCACTAGGGCTTCAAATCCGGAAATCTGACCTGTTTTTAAGTCGATAATCGCCTGGTAATACAGGAGCAACTCCTGCCGTTTGAGGGCGAGTCTGAGGTCGGTTTCCAGTTGTAACATCGCCAACGCCCCGGAATGCATTTGTCGTTCAAATACAGCGGTCCGTCCTCCCCCCATTGTTTTGGCATGATACATGGCTGTGTCTGCGGCGCGCAAAAAGTCTTCAGGCCGTTCTAAGTTTTTGCCGGAGGAGGATTCGGTGCCGTTGCCATTGGTTAAGGTGGGCTGCGCCTGACTATACTCTGGAGTCTGGGGAAAGTTAATGGCAATGCCGATACTGGCAGTGCTAAACATATCATGACCGTTGATTTGAAAGGGGAGGGTGAGTTCTTTATGAATGCGATCGGCAATGGCGAGGGAGGTGGCCGGGTCGTCAATTTCATCGACGAGAATCGCAAATTCATCGGTTCCCACCCGGGCTAGGGTATCTTTGGGCCTTATACAGGTTCCCAACCGGCGCGCTGTGGCATTGAGTAGGAGGTCTCCGACTAAGTGTCCGAAACTATATTTAATGATGCTAAACCGATCTAAATCGATAAAGAGGACGGCAAACCCATAATGAGGACGGCGTTTTGATTGACGCAGCGATCGCCCTAATCCGTTGAGGAACCATGCTTCATTGGGCAGTCCGGTTAGGGGGTCGTAAAAGGCATTATATAACAGTTGTTCCCGGTCTTTGTTGCGATCGGTAACATCATGGACAACGGCTAAATGGAGTCCAGAAATAAAATTAGCGCGGGCAGAATATTCGACATCTCGAATGGTTCCGTCAGACCTCATAATTTTGAGTTCTCCGGTGTCTCGACCCACAGCGCGGAATTTGGTAAAGCCGGTTTTGAAATCACAGGTGGATTCTATATACTTATAAATCGGCTGTCCAATTAAGTCTTCTTTGGAGAGTCCTAAGAGGGTACAAGCGGCAGGGTTGACGTTGGTAAATTGGCCGAGGTCGTTGAAGATCGCCATCGCATCGAGGGCGCACTCGAATACAGCCCGAAGTTGTCGTTCGTTCGCTTGCATGGCTTTTTCCGCCAACAAGCGCGATCGCCGTCCGGCAAATTCATGCAATTCGCGATCAATCGCCGGAATCAATCGGGCCAGGTAATCTTTCATCACATAATCGTGCGCACCGGCTTTCATTGCGGCGATCGCTGCATCTTCTCCGATTTGCCCAGAAACGATAATAAAGGGTAAATCCAGTCCCATCTGTTGCATCACCGCTAATGCCTCGGGTGCGCTAAATTGGGGTAAAGCATAATCAGCTAAAATGAGTTCCCAATTTTCCCGTTCGAGGGCGTTTTTCATGGACTCGGGATTGTCTACTCGTTCTACGGTCAAATCATAACCGCCTCGTTTGAGTTCGCGCAGTAGCAATAAGGCATCATCCTCAGAATCTTCTACCATTAGTACCCGCAACGATCGCCCCATTTTCATCCTCCTTCGTGGTTTTGGCCTGGAAAAATATTGGGTAAATTTAGGACTATATCGCGTCTAAATCATTCTGACATAGAGATAGCGAGCAAGATGTTTGTGCTGAAGCACTTGCGGCGCCAACGCACTCCAAGGTTCTTGGTCTTGGATCCATTGTCAAATTCATTTAGGGTCGCTATATATCGGATTTTTAAATTGGCTATTATTAATTTATTTTACAACAAAATTGCTCCAATTCATCCGTTTTAAATTTTATTTTAATTTTATTTAAAATTTAAAAATTGAGTTGAGTTGAGCAATTTTTTAATCTGTATTAATTAATTTGATATTCATAATTAAAAATATATTCCTGGTTTTTTGTCTGTTATGACGGCTACAATTTATCGGGACAAAATGTCACAACCGACAAAACATTAAAGGGATGCCGGTTGTGATTACAGGTGCAAAATCTTCCCAGGGGAAGCCATTGCAGCCCAATTACAGGGTAAAATAAAAGGTGGCACCACAATTCACTTCGGAGGTCGCCCAAACTTGGCCGCCATGACGCTGAACAATCCGAGAGACTGTCGCTAAACCAATCCCTGTGCCTTCAAATTCGCTGGTTTTGTGCAGGCGTTGAAAGGGCGCAAAGAGTTTATCGGCATAGCTCATATTAAAACCCGCCCCGTTATCTCGGACAAAATACAGGGTTTTGTTAGCAGGACTGGGGGAGTGCTTTCCTTCAGCTAGGACCGGGCGATCGCTGATGCCAAATTCAATACAGGAATTGGCGGTTTTACTGGTAAATTTCCAGGCATTACCCAGCAAATTCTCAAACATCACTTGCAGCAGATGTGGATCTCCATCGGCCATCAGACCCTCGGCAAATTTAAACCGGACGGGGCGATCGCGTTGAGTCTCTTGCAGTTCCGTGGCGATCGCCCGGGCCATTTTACTCAGATTCACTGGCTTTCGTTGCATCTGAGTGCGGGTCACCCGAGAAAGACTTAAAAGGTCATCAATCAGTTGATTCATGCGCTCAGTCGCGGCACAGACTCGCTGTAGATAATCTTTCCCCGTCTCGTCTAAAACCGTTTGATAGTCTTCGATGATCGCTTTGGCAAATCCCCCGATCGCCCGCAGGGGAGCACGCAAATCGTGAGAGACGGAGTAACAAAAGGCTTCCAGTTCTTGGTTCGCGGATTGGAGTTCGGCAGTGCGTTCGGTGACTCGTCGTTCGAGTTGAGCGTTGAGTTGACCAATGGCATCTTCCCGTTGACAGCGATCGCTAATATCACAGTCAAACACCGCCAGATGAGTCACCTCACCCTGGGAATCCATCGCCGGATAGATTGACACCTCAAAGTGAGCTTGGTTGCGAACTTCTTTAAATCGCACCGGCTTCCCAGTTTGAATGACTTGTTCCAGATAGTTTCGCCGCACTTTAGCCAACCAGTCCGGGAGTCGGTCATAAATACATTGTCCCACCGCTTCCGGCAGTTGCAGTCCGAGGCGTTGTGCTGCCATGCGGTTACTGGCTAATAGGATGCCCTGGGGATCAACGAGATATAATGATTCCGTGGTGGCGTTTAAGAGTGCTAAAGTTGTGGGATCACTGGCGATTCGGGTTTCTTCCAGGGGGACCGTGGCGATCGCACCCCCGCTTTGTTGCATCTGTATTTCCTGGGTTTGGCAATTGGATCTTTGGATGGGGCCACTCCAGACCCCCGTTGAACCACAAATCTGTTGTAGTTTCTGCCAGTATGTATCCACAGTCTCACTCGAATCTAGCTCGGACGGGGTTACGCTCCCCGAGGGCGGGTCTATATCCCCCAAAATTTCGCACAAGGTAGCGTTTACTTTGAGAAATCGTTCCTCTAACTGAGCGATCGCCAGAGGAGAGGGCGACTGCTCATCCAGACTGGAGAACCCTTCTCCCTCGTCAAATTTGGATAATAACTGGGACGAGGGATTGAGGTTATCCCCTTCTTTCCCCTCGCCTGCCATCGGTTCCCCCCGAAAGAAAACTAGGGAATTTTCAACCGATTTCAGGGATGCTGATGCAATCCAAGAGGCCGGTTTGTTCCGGTTTAACCGAGTTTTGAAACGGTCAGTGACTCCGGTTATGCTGATTTCTGCACCCGTCCCTAAATCCGCCCTAGTTGGGGTGAAAATTTCCACAAATTTATTCTCGAATGTTCCAGGATTCACACTCCAGGATTCGTCTTTTGCTGGCTTCTCAATCTTTTGGGCTGCAGAGTAAGTTAAGCCGTTTTCCTGGTGTAGAATCCGCCAGGATAGCCAACAGTATTCACCCGTTTTTTGACGATATCGATTTTTGATATGACAAACTTGGCCGATATCGCCAGCTTGTTCACTCATTAAAGTCCGGTGACGATCATCAGGATGGATCAAGTCATGCCAGGAGTGCGATCGCAATTCTTCTAGGCTCCATCCGAGAACGCTTTGCCAACTGGAGTTGAGCTTCAGGAAATCTCCTTCACGGTCTCTGATGCACAACAGTTCCCTGGATAAATTAAAAAATACCTGCATTTCCTCTGGAACGATCTCTGCCGTTACCCCCATTGCTTTGAGCCGTTCAATCATTTTTTTTGTCCCTAGATTGCCACTTTTCATCTATCGTCTCCCTGACAGCTTAATTGCTCCCCTGTTTATCGCTTCCGAGGCACGATTTGCCGATCCAAGTTTTTTCTTGCTTTGAGGCTGGATTACCTGAGAGTTAGAGCGATTTTTATTGGGGCAAGTTCCTCTTCATTGGTCACTTTTTCTAATTATTGTTCAATTATAATTGATAGCTAGGAATTTGGGAGCTTCTGTTGTCAAAATTTGACCGAACCCGGCGATCAGCCTTTTTCCTTCAAAGTCAACCGGATTTCCTCTCCCGCGATCCCTGTCTTCTGACTGTATTAGCGCGACGGTTCTAGTTTCCACTCCACTTTAACCTCCCTCTTCTGATTTAGAGTATTTCCACCCAGTCACTCTGACTTTATCTGAATTATTGCCAATTTCAGAAATACTTTATAGTTTTTTAATTTCCAGGCTCTTATCCAGGTTGACTCCGTTTAAATCCGTGACCCGCACTTTCTATTTTGAGTAGATTCTCGCCTTAAACTCCTATTCTGTAACCCTTTAAGCTCAATTCATTCTTTTGATTGATGACTGCTCAAACTCCCCAAAATTTGAGAACCAGACTCGTTCTAAATTTGACCCG
>NZ_JAFLQW010000624.1 GCF_017313335.1 Phormidium pseudopriestleyi FRX01
TCACAGTCATGAAAATGGCCATACTCACAGTCATCATGATGAACCCCATCAAACCCTGGCCGTTGGACAAGCAGTCTTAGCGAAAAATGACCGCCTTGCCGAACGAAATCGCGGCTATTTTATGGCAAAAAATTTGCTAGTTTTGAATGTCCTTTCCTCTCCCGGTTCTGGAAAAACTGCCTTCTTAGAACGGATGGTTCAGGATATTGGCAATCGCATTTCCACCGGCATCATTGTCGGAGACTTAGAAACCGACAACGATGCCATTCGCCTCAAGAATAGTGGGGCATCAGCGGTCCAAATTACCACAGGAACCGTCTGCCATTTGGAATCGGATATGGTGTTGAAAGCGGCCCAACAGCTTAATTTAGATGCCTTAGATTTATTGGTAATTGAAAATGTGGGAAATTTAGTCTGTCCTGCTGCTTATGATTTAGGGGAAGATTTGCGAGTCGTGTTATTGTCGGTGACGGAAGGGGAAGATAAACCGTTGAAATATCCCACCATGTTTAAATCAGCGCAAGTGGTGATTGTTAGTAAAATCGACCTTGCGGAAGCGGTGGAGTTTGACCGAGAGAAAGCGTTGTCCAATATTAGAAAAATAGCCCCGCAAGCGCTTATTTTTGAAGTCTCTTCGCGGAAGGGACAAGGGATGAGTGAGTGGTATGGATATTTAGAACAGCAGTTGAAAAAGTCGCCAGTCAGTACAGTTTCATGATTTTTCTGATGTTCGTAGTAACTATTGAAGGCGTTACTACGAACTGGGAAACGCCTGAAGGCGTTACTACGAACTGGGGAGGATTTATGAATTTATTATTAAAACCTCTTATTTTTATGTCTAACTTAACTCGCCTCTCTATTACAGTTCGGGGGGCGGTACAAGGAGTGGGATTTCGTCCGTTTATTTATCGAATTGCGGCGGAACTACAACTGAAGGGATGGGTGAATAATTCTGCCCAAGGGGTGTTTATCGAAGTGGAAGGAACTCAGGAACAATTAGACACTTTTTTGCTGCGATTGGAACGGGAAAAACCCGCTATTTCATTTATTCAATCCCTGGAATCTACTTGGTTAGAACCTGTTGGGTTTACTGAGTTTGAAATTCGTCCCAGTGTGGCGGGGGAAAAAACGGCGGTGGTGTTGCCGGATATTGCGACTTGTCTTGATTGTTTGCAGGAGATTTTTGACTCCCAAAATCGTCGCTATCGCTATCCGTTTACTAATTGCACTAACTGCGGTCCTCGCTATACGATTATTCGGGGATTACCTTACGATCGCGCAAATACTTCGATGCAGGAATTTCAAATGTGTCCCGACTGTCAGGCGGAATATGAAAATCCTTTAAATCGCCGGTTTCATGCCCAACCGAATGCTTGTCCTAACTGTGGTCCTCAGTTGGAATTTTGGAAAGGGTGGGGTGAGATGTTGGCAACGGGCGATCGCGCTTTAATGGATGCCATTTCTAAGGTGAATCGCGGTCAAATTTTGGCGGTTAAGGGATTAGGTGGATTTCACCTGATGGTGGATGCGGGCAACTCAGCAGCAGTCCGTCGTCTGCGTCGTTGTAAGCATCGGGAAGAAAAACCCTTTGCGGTGATGTATCCCTCATTGGAACAAGTTCGCCAAGAGTGTCAGGTAACGGCGATTGAGGAGAGATTGTTGCGATCGCCGGAATGTCCGATTGTGTTATTACGTCGTCTGCCTGACGCAGCAAGAGGTATCGCCCCGGAAGTGGCCCCGGATAATCCGTATTTAGGGGTGATGTTACCTTATACTCCATTACATCATCTACTGTTGGCAGGGTTGGGTAAACCGGTTGTTGCCACAAGTGGAAATTTAGCCGATGAACCGATTTGTATCGATGAATGGGAAGCGGGCGATCGCCTCAAAGACATTGCCGATGGGTTTCTCATCCATAATCGCCCCATTGTTCGGGCAGTGGATGACTCGGTTGTGAGGGTGGTGGCAGGGCGAGAAATGGTGATGAGACGGGCCCGAGGGTATGCGCCTTTGCCGATTTCCCTGAAGGTTACCCCAGATTCTCCCTCGTCTCACCCGCCAATTTTAGCAGTAGGTGCTCATTTGAAGAGTGCGATCGCCCTTGGGGTATTCCCCCAAATTTTTGTGAGTCAGCATATCGGAGATTTAGAAACCCCCCAAGCATTTCAAGCATTTCAGGAAGCGATTGCCAGTTTACAGCAACTGTATGAGACAAAACCGCAATGGGTGGCCCGAGATGCCCATCCAGACTATCGTTCAACCCGATTTGCCGAGGAATTGGGGTTGCCGGAGATAGCAGTTCAGCATCATTATGCCCATGTTCTCGCTTGTATGGCAGAAAATCAATTGTTAGAGGAAACGGTCCTCGGGGTGGCATGGGATGGGACGGGATATGGGTTGGATGGGACGATTTGGGGAGGTGAGTTTCTCCGGGTTTCTCCCACATCCTGGGACCGGGTGGCCCATTTTCGCACTTTTCCGCTGTTGGGGGGGGACAAGGCGGTGAAGGAACCTCGCCGGGTGGCGTTGGGGTTGTTATATGAGGTGTGGGGGAGTCGTCTGTTTACTCAGGGGATGACTGAAAATTATCAGCATATTCTGGGGATGTTTACACCGTTGGAGTTGACTCTGTTGCGATCGATGTTGGAGAAACAGATTAATACGCCAGTTACTTCTAGTGTGGGACGGTTGTTTGATGGGGTGGCAGCGATCGCCGGGTTGAAATCCCCGATTAGTTTTGAAGGACAAGCGGCGATCGCTTTGGAATTTGCCCTAGAAGGTTGGATAACTCAGGACTATTATCCCTCACCCATTCAGACAGGGAACGGGGTGGCAATCGCTGATTGGGAACCGACAATTTTAGCAATTTTAACCGATGTAGGCGATCGCGTCCCGATGGGGATAATTTCGGCTAAATTTCATAATACCTTGGTTGAAGTCATCCTCTCCATTGCCCAATTTGTGGGGGAAGAACGAATTGTCATGACGGGGGGTTGTTTTCAAAATGCCTATTTAACCGAACGGGGGATTAGTCGGTTAAAATCAGAAGGGTTCCGCCCCTACTGGCATCAACGAATTCCTCCCAATGATGGGGGGATTGCCCTCGGACAAGTGGTGGCAGCGTATAGAAATCTGACTCAGGAGTAATTTAGAATGTGTTTAGCAGTACCGGGCCAAATTATCAGTATTAATGAAAATGACGAACCGTTGTTGCGATTGGGCAGAGTCAGTTTTGGCGGCGTGGTCAAAACTGTCAATCTTGCCTACGTTCCCGAAGCGCAAGTGGGAGACTATGCGATCGTTCATGTGGGTTTTGCATTGAGTATCATTGATGAGGATGAAGCAGAAGAAACTTTAGATTATTTTAAACAAATCCAAGAAGTCTCAACCTAAATCTCGTGAATAGAGGTTGTGAACAACCCGATACCCTGACTGGGTTCGGGATTTTTTTTGTGAATTTATAGCCCAACTCCTTCGTTGAAACAATATACCATACGTCACAAAATTTTCGCTAAAATCTTAATAAAAATTCAACATTTCCCAAGACCATGCCCAGCCTCATGATGGGAATTCCCTGGAGTTGAAACCGAGGGGAAAATTCTTCAAAAAAATATCAAAAATATCAGCTTGTAGGATGTTATAATAAAAATGAGGAAAAAAGCAATGGCCTTTCTTAATGCAGGTTAAAACTGAGTTAAGAAACAAAACAGTTGCAAAAACAAAAAACCTATGGGTCAGAAGAATTAAACAAATAAAAGGTTGTTAAACTGGACCTATCCAGGGGAAACCTACTGAAAAATTGCTGAGAAGATAAGGAGAAAGCTGAAATTCACTAACTGGCTTGATTAGCAAAACATTTCCACCTGATTCCCGAGATTTATCCAAGGGTTAATCTGGCACTTGGGCGCATAAAAACTAGAAAATTGCTCCACAAAGGTTAAAAATATGAGTACGAGAACATTTGCTACCATAGACGCCAACGAGGCAGTTGCCCGCGTCGCTTACAAATTAAATGAAGTCATTGCCATTTATCCGATTACTCCCGCTTCACCGATGGGAGAATGGGCGGATGCTTGGATGTCAGAAGGGCGTCCGAACCTCTGGGGGACGATTCCCTCGGTGGTGGAAATGCAAAGTGAGGCGGGGGCTGCGGGGACGGTACATGGTGCCTTGCAAACGGGTTCCCTGACGACCACCTTTACCGCGTCCCAGGGATTACTATTAATGATCCCCAATCTCTACAAAATAGCCGGGGAACTGACTTGTGCAGTGATTCACGTTGCCGCCAGATCGCTGGCAGCCCAGGCCCTTTCCATTTTCGGGGATCATAGTGATGTGATGGCAGTCCGTAGTACCGGATTTGCCCTGTTATGTTCCGCATCGGTCCAGGAAGCCCATGATTTTGCCTTAATTTCTCAATCAGCAACCCTGAAATCCCGCATCCCCTTCATTCACTTCTTTGATGGGTTCCGCACTTCTCACGAAATCCAGAAGATAGAACTACTAGAAGAGGAGGACCTGCGATCGCTGATTGATGATGCCGGAGTCTTCGCCCATCGCGATCGCGCCTTAACTCCCGATCGCCCTGTCTTACGAGGAACTGCCCAAAACCCCGATGTCTATTTCCAAGCCCGAGAAACGGTCAATCCCTTCTATACCGACTGTTCCGACATCGTACAGCAGGCAATGGACCAGTTTGGGGAACTCACCGGACGCAAGTATCAACTATTCGAGTATCACGGTGCACCGGACCCCAGTCGCCTGATTGTTTTAATGGGTTCCGGTTGCGAAACCGTCCATGAAACCGTAGATTACCTCAACGCCCAAGGGGAAAAAGTCGGCGTTTTGAAAGTGCGATTGTATCGTCCCTTGGATATGAAGCGGTTTGTGGCTGCTATCCCAGAAACCGTCAAGGCGATCGCTGTATTAGATCGCACAAAAGAACCCGGGGCCGGGGGTGACCCATTGTACCTAGATGTCGTCACCGCGATGCATGAAGAATGGGCGGGCGATCGCTTACCGAAACTGGTAGGAGGACGCTATGGCTTATCTTCCAAGGAATTTACCCCGGCAATGGTGAAAGCCATTTTTGATAATCTTAGCCAAGCTAAACCCAAAAATCACTTCACCATCGGCATCAATGATGATGTCACTCACACTTCCCTCGATTACGATCCCAACTTCTCCACGGAACCCGATAGCGTAGTCCGGGCGATGTTCTACGGATTGGGTTCTGATGGAACCGTCGGGGCGAACAAAAACTCCATTAAAATTATTGGGGAAGAAACGGACAATTACGCCCAAGGCTACTTTGTCTATGACTCCAAAAAATCCGGGGCAATTACCATTTCGCACTTGCGATTTGGACCCGAACCAATTCGTTCCACCTACTTGATTGATCAAGCCAACTTTGTCGGCTGTCACCAGTGGATTTTTCTAGAAAAATTAGACGTTTTAAGTGCAGCCGCCCCCGGTGCAATCTTCCTCTTAAATAGCCCGTATCCCCATGAGGAAGTCTGGAATCAACTCCCCCTAGAAACTCAAGAAAAAATCGTCCGCAAAGGCTTAAAAGTCTATACCATTGATGCCACAAAAGTTGCTCGCGACAGTGGCATGGGTGGACGAATTAACACCGTCATGCAGGTTTGTTTCTTCGCCCTATCTGGAGTGTTGCCTCGGGAAGAAGCGATCGCCCAAATCAAAAAGGCGATCGAGAAAACATACGGCAAAAAAGGCAAAGAAATCGTCCGCATGAACCTGCAAGCCGTGGATAATACCCTGGCGAACCTCTTTGAAGTTCCCCTCGGACAACCCACCAGTCCCATCCACAAACAACCGGCTGTTCCTGATTTAGCCCCCGCTTTTATCCGCGAAGTGGAAGGCAAAATGTTGGTGAAAGAAGGGGACGTTTTGCCCGTGAGTGCCTTACCTTGTGATGGCACTTATCCCACCGGAACTTCTAAATGGGAAAAACGGAATATTGCCACCGAAATCCCCGTTTGGGACCCAGATGTTTGCGTCCAATGCGGCAAATGTATCATGGTTTGTCCCCATGCCGTTATCCGAGGTAAAGTTTACGAACCGGCAGCCTTAGCCAATGCACCTTCTACCTTCAAGGCAACCGATACTAAAGATAAAGACTTTGCCGGAACTCAGTTTACCATTCAAGTCTCCCCAGAAGACTGTACCGGTTGCGGCATCTGCGTCGAAGTCTGTCCCGCCAAGAATAAATCCATGCCATCCCTGAAAGCGATTAACATGGAACCGCAAATTCCCCTCCGGGAACCCGAACGGGAAAACTGGGATTTCTTCATGAACTTACCCAACCCCGATCGCCGCACATTGCACCTCGATCGCATTCGTCAGCAACAACTCCAAGAACCCTTGTTCGAGTTTTCTGGGGCTTGTGCCGGATGTGGCGAAACCCCTTATCTGAAGTTAGTCTCCCAACTGTTTGGCGATCGCAGCGTCATCGCCAACGCCACCGGCTGTTCCTCCATCTATGGCGGCAACCTCCCCACCACCCCTTGGGCGCAAAATGCCGAAGGACGGGGACCTGCATGGTCCAACTCCCTATTTGAAGACAACGCCGAATTCGGCCTCGGATTCCGGGTTTCCATCGATAAACAAGCCCAATTCGCCACGGAATTACTCCAAAAACTCAGTAGTGAGATAGGGGACAACCTGGTTACCGGCATTCTCACTGCCACTCAGAAAAACGAAGCGGACATCTGGGAACAACGCGATCGCGTGGCAGCCCTCAAAGAAAAATTACAAGGATTGAACTCCCCAGATGCCCAACAACTCGCCAGTCTAGCCGATTACCTCGTCAAAAAAGATGTGTGGATTATCGGCGGTGACGGTTGGGCGTATGACATCGGCTACGGGGGCTTAGATCATGTCATCGCCTCCGGACGAAACGTCAATATCCTTGTTCTGGATACGGAAGTCTACTCCAACACCGGAGGACAAGCCTCCAAAGCCACCCCACGGGGTGCGGTTGCCAAATTCGCCGCCGGTGGCAAACCCGCTGCCAAGAAAGACCTCGGCTTAATTGCCATGACTTACGGGAATGTATATGTCGCCAGCGTCGCGATGGGGGCCAAAGACGAACATACTCTGAAAGTCTTCCTAGAAGCCGAAGCATACAACGGGCCGTCCTTAATTATCGCCTATTCTCACTGTATCGCCCACGGCATCAACATGATGACTGCCATGAATCACCAGAAAGACATGGTAGAAGCGGGACGGTGGTTACTCTATCGCTATAATCCAGATTTGCTGGAACAAGGCAAGAATCCTCTCCAGTTGGATATGCGATCGCCCAAGAAAGGGGTGGAATATTCCATGTACAACGAGAACCGATTCAAGATGTTGACCAAAACCAAACCCGTTGATGCCAAGCGGTTATTGGGGGAAGCACAAAACGACATCGACACCCGTTGGCAGATGTATGAATATCTCGCCTCCCGTCAGGTTGAAACTCACAATGGGGATGCTGCTGTCGGTGAGGTGACAACAGCCTAGGGTTGCCGGAGACCCCACCCAACCCTTGCTAAGGGGAGGGCTCCGGAGACCCCACCCAACCCTTGCTAAGGGGAGGGCTCCCGGAGACCCCACCCAACCCTTGCTAAGGGGAGGGCTACTCCGGTCCCCTCCCCTTAGCAAGGGGAGGGTTAGGGTGGGGTTCTTCTCAAGCCTGCGCGGGCTACTCCGGTCCCCTCCCCTTAGCA
>NZ_JAFLQW010000098.1 GCF_017313335.1 Phormidium pseudopriestleyi FRX01
TCCGACTCCTCTGCAACTGGAGTAAAACTAATTTTCAGCCAATCGGACAACTCGCGATCGCCCGCCAAGGCATTCAACCGCGAAAAGAACCGATCCTGTAAATGCAAAGATTGAAACGCTTGATCCACCATCGAAGCCTTTTTACCACCCATATCCGGTTCTGATTTCACCAGCGGGGATGGGGGGACTACCTCCCTTTCCGCCGGTGTAGTCGGCAATTCCTGGGGAACCGGCGCACTTGTATTCGGGGTTTCCGGTTCTGCCGGTGTGGCGATCGCCGGATCTGGCGGTTTCACCTCCAATTCAGGCGCTGGCGGTTGAGGACGCTTAAAGGTGGGCAAATCCAAGGGTTTCGGCGCTTGGGGAGCTTTTCCCTGGGGTTTAACAATCTGTGGCGGCAACACCTGATTTCCCGAGGGTTCAAAGGAAATCGGTTGACTCTTCTTAATCGTTTCCAGAATTTCATTAAACGAGGCATCGATTTCTTCAACATTCTGCTGATGAATTGATTCCCGGGTATGCTCTAAAAGATTGTCCTCACTCAAGTCTGTGGAAATCGCCCCGAGTAAGTCATCTAAATCCGCAGTAATCGTAAACGATCGCGCCCTTAACTGAGTCCCACTGCCATCAGACAAACTCACCTCTCCCAACAGCAGATGACTCTTTGTCTGTTCTGGAATCTCCACGGGACAGGTAAATTGCATTGGTAGCGTTCCCTCAGACAGGGGATATCCCACCTCAACAATTTTTGCCCCCGTCTGCGGATTTTGCAGCATCACCCGCAATTCTAGACCGGGAATGCGATCGCCGGCTTTCCCATCAACCGCCTCAATGCGTCCCTCTAACGTTAAAACTTTACCCCATTTCACCATATAAGTTGAACGCTGCAACACCAGTTGCAACGGCGGCAGTTTTGGAGATTGTGCCTGGGGTGGAGAGGGGGGTATCGGAGGAGGACTGGTCCTGGACCCTTCCGCCACTGGGGAGATGCGATCGGGAAAAGCGTACAATTTGCCCGAGTCAGAGGAGTCCGCAACCGTTGGACTCACCGGGTTTTCTTCCTGGACTACCCCGGATGCCTCATTTTCAGCAACAGCTTCTGCAGCAGCTTGTAGGCGATCGTCCCCTTCCCCCTCAGAAAATTCTTCCGCTGAGTCCGACTCTGTTGCCTCCTCGAAACCAGCCGAAGTCAGACCCCCAGAGAAATCGCTATCCCCTTCTTCCTCAATGGATAACACCTCAACCCGAATCGAACCCTGAGTCGTTTGGTCCAGAAAGCAGGTAAAATCCCAAAATCCCGGCTTGAGACGAGTAAACGGAATCACCACCATCAAACCCTCTGCATTGGTGCGAGTCCCCCGCTTCTGCATTCGACGCTTCGGCGGAAACTCTTCCGACGACTGATAAATCGCCCGAATCTCCACCGGCACATTATTCCGGCTACACCGTGCAACCATGCGATAGCGCCCTTCCAAAATTTCCACTTCTGGAGATTCTACGGAAAGCCACTCGCGATCGCCCTCTTTCTGGATCAGAAATTCCCACTCTTCCATCGGTTCCGACACAGATAACCCTTGCCTGAGTTGTTATTGCCAATTATCTCTGTCAGTTTAACCCACCCAGAGCGCTTCTGGAATCACCCTAATGGTTTGAGTCATCGTCACCCTATTCTTTTGAGCAAAGCCCTACACCCTCAAGGGTGCGGCTACACGAACCAAGCCTGCCTACGCAGGCTCAAGAGAAGAGAGACTTCTAAACATGAGCTTTGCTTTTAGTTCAACGTCCCGACTTTAGTCGTTCTCTTCGTTCGTAGTAACCACTTCAGTCGTTCCCTCCTTTTCGTAGTAACGACTTCAGTCGTTTCCGGATCCCAACTCAATTAATTTATAGCGGTTCCCACCGTTATTCGCGTACATCTTGGGAGTACAGACATCTTGCTCGCACTCCCAAGATGTCTGTACGCGAATGAGTCCACCGAACCGCTATATCATCAATAAAAAACACTCCCCTGCCATCATGACCGATCGCCCAGAACAATCCCATTCTCTAACCCAATCCCTCCACCAAGTCACCGCTGACTTACAGTCCATCAATCCAGTCCCGGGACTGCTCAGATTTACCCTCCTCGGATGCCTCAGTCTCAGCCTCCTGGTAATAGCCTGGACCACCTCCCACCCCATCCTCTTCACCACTACCGCCACCCTAGGCGGCTTCCTCTGTGGATTTTGGCTAATTTGCACCCATGATATGACCCATCAAACCCTCACCGGATGGAAAAAGTGCGATCGCCTCCTTCCCTACCTGATTAGTTGGCCCCTATTCTGGCCTTACGGCGTTTATGCCACCCTGCATCCCTGGCATCATGCTTGGAATGGCATCAATTTGCGGGACCCGGAACGAGTGCAATGGACCGAACAAGAGTATCAACAAGCTCATCCTGTTGTGCAATTTTATATTCGTCACCAATGGGCGATCGATATTGTCATCTTTGGCGGCATCGGACTCATCCTCAAAACCTTACGCAAAGGATGGCAATTCCAAACACAAATTCCCCAACTGCGCCAAGAATTAATCCGGGATATACTCGGCAGTCTAAGCATTCATAGCCTGTTATTCACCGGCGCTTATCTTCAGGGAAAAGTGCTGCATTATCTGCTTTTGTGGCTCATCTTAGAACGGGCGATCGGACTCGTCATGCAAACCCGAGACCATTTAGAACATTATGGCTTGTGGGGAAAATCGACCACACCTCACCTCACTCAACTCTATGCCGGACGAAATATTGCCACCCATCCCCTGATCGGATGGTTAATGGGAGGATTACAGTATCATGCCATCCATCATGCCTTTCCCGGCATTCCTTTTTACCAACTTCCCGAAGCGGGCGATCGCATTCAAACCGTTTTAAAAGACCATGATTTGCCCATGATGAAACTCGACCCAGGTTATCTCAAATCCGCGTATCACTTAGGGAAAAATCCAGTTTTAATTGGCGCAAGTGATGACAAACCTCACAACAGGGCGATCGCCAATTAAACAAACACAGTTAATCGGAGAGTAGAGGAGTATAATTCCCATCGTGAGAAAGGGGTCTCAGTTGTGGCGATCGCCCAGTCCAATTTCATAATCACCAAAGTTTCACCAGCTTCTACCCGGCGCAAATCTGATCAGAATGCGAGCAAGAAGTTATGCAGGACGGTAGGCTGATAGAAAGCACTGCAAAACTCTCAGATTTGGAGCAATTGTCAAATTCCGACAATGGTCACTATATAATGAAATTATCAGCCTCTACTTGGGTACCATAAACTGCTTATGACAGTGATCATCTCAGACGAAATCCTGCAAGCCTCTCAGCTTACCCCAAGCGAGTTTCGCCAAGAAGTAGCATTACACCTGTTTCAAACGGGGCGTTTGACATTGGGCTATGCCAGTAAATTGGCAGATATGCCCGTCCCTGCTTTTCGCCAACTTCTGAAACAACGAGATATCCCGCTTTACTCCTACGATGTTGAAGATTTTGCCTTAGATATGAAGAACTTACGGGAGTTAGGACGATTGTGATTGTTATCAGTGATACATCAGTAATCACTAACTTGGCGGCAATTCACCAGCTAAAACTTCTGTCTCAACTTTATAATCAAGTCACTATCCCTGAAGCTGTGTATCGGGAACTCGTTGATATCGAGCCTCCTGTACCAGGAACTCTGGAAGTCCAAGAGGCAGCTTGGTTAGAAGTCAGAGCATTAGTTAACCGTATGCAGAATTGCTGTTGATTGATGAGCGTCGTGGTCGAGCAGCGGCTGACCGTTTAGGAATCAAGATTACTGGATTGTTAGGCCTTCTGGTTGAAGCCAAGCAGAAAAATTTAATTACTGCTGTCCAGCCTCTTATGGATGCTCTAATTGCTACGTCAGAGTTTAGAGTATCTTCAGCTTTATATAACCATATTTTGAGCATGGTCAATGAAACTTAGCCAAGGATTTAAACCATAACTCCTCACCGAAAAACCCACAACTGAGAAACCGCTTCTAAGACAATCTATGCATCCTCACCCAAATCAGAATCAAAAAGCCGGTTCTTATCCTCCACCCACCAACCCAGAAACCGGGTTTCTGCGATCGCCTCCAGGGGAAAATGACTGGACACAGCTAAGTAAAGCTTGGCATAATGGATCAAACAGCAATAACGCCTGTACTATGACTCTTTCCATTCATCGCCCTGTTCTCTATCCCGATTCTGATGGTCAACCGATGGCAGACAATACGCGCCAGTTCCAATGGATTGTCCTGATTAAGGAAAATTTAGAATGTTGCTTTGCGGATCAACCCGATGTGTTTGTGGCGGGGGATCTGCTGTGGTATCCGGTGGAGGGGGAACCCAAGATTCGGGTGGCTCCCGATGTGTTTGTAGTGTTTGGCCGCCCCAAGGGCGATCGCGGTTCCTATCGCCAGTGGGAAGAGGGAAATATTGCCCCCCAGGTGGTATTTGAGATTCTTTCGCCGGGAAATCGCCTCCAGGCAATGGCCAATAAGCAGCAATTTTATCAACGCTATGGGGTGGAGGAATACTATATCTATGACCCTGATCATCATGACTTTGTGGGTTTTCAGCGGGTGGAGGGGGAATTGCTGACGATTGAGGCGATCGCCCAATGGACAAGCCCTCGTTTGGGGATTCGGTTCGAGTTCACTCCCGAGGCTTTGACGATTTACCGCCCCGATGGGGAAAAATTCCTCACAACAATTGAACTGTCGCAGGAGCGAACAGCCGCGCGGGAGGAGGCAGCAGCGGCCCAGGTGGCAGCGGCAGCAGAACGCGAACGGGCGGAAGCAGAACACCAGCGGGCGGAACGGTTAGCGGCACAGTTGCGGGCGTTGGGAATTGAGCCGGAATCGTAGTTGATTGCGATCGCATCTTGGCTGGCAAGAGTTCGTTGAGTGTCATATCTGGCTTCGGTTTATATCTACGAATTTTGCCTTCTGGAAATGTCCGCCAACGTGCGATCGCCGCACATTCGCTTATCAATACTGGGCGATCGCCTCATCCA
>NZ_JAFLQW010000190.1 GCF_017313335.1 Phormidium pseudopriestleyi FRX01
AAGAATAATTTCCCCGTTTGTAGTAACGACTTCAGTCGTTTCCGGATTAATGCGGAGTAAAGGGCGACTTAATAATGAACTACAATCGGCGTTCCCACTTCTGCCCAATTAAATAACCATTCAGCGTGATTGACAGCGACATTGGTACAACCGTGACTCATGGGGGTGCCAAAATTGTTATGCCAATAGGCACCATGAATGGCATAACCGCCATAGTAGTACATGGTAAAAGGAACGTCAGGCACATCATAGGTGTCCCCTTGCATCCGGGTGACGTCATACTTGGTTTGAACGGCAAAGGTGCCAGGAGGAGTGGAATGTCCTTCTTTCCCTGTAGAAACGGTAACAGCATAGACAACATTATTGCCTTCCCATGCCATTAATTTTTGTTCCGTGAGGTCGATTTGAATCCAGCGATCGGGGGAGGATTGCAAATCGAGCATCATTCGGGCAATGCGGTCATGCTCTACCGCTTGAGCAACTTGGGGTTGAGCAAACCCACAGAACGCAGAGAGGGTCAAGGCACTGATGGCGCCCAATAAACGAACGGGTCTCAGACGGATGGAGCTAATTTTTGTTTTCATGACAATTTATATCTCCAGATACTTGTTGAAATAGGTGAATTGTGTTAAGAATTGCGTAAGTTGTGGGATGGGAACTGTGATTTGGGAGTTAGCTACAATCCCGAAAGGGTTAATTTCCGGAGCAGCTTATCTCTTTATTATTAAAGTTTTGGATGGAAAGAGTCAAGATTCGGGCTTGGTCCGAGATAGCGTCCCAATCTTGGTCTGCAATCAGCTTTTTGGGAAATAAATCCCCGGAGAGTCCGACGGCGATCGCCCCTGCTTTGAGAAAATAGATGGCATTCTGGAGATTGACGCCGCCGGTGGGAATTAAGGGAATATGACCGAGGGGGCCGTGGAGACTTTGGATATAGTGGGGGCCACCCACGGCTGAGATCGGAAAAACTTTAACGCAATTGGCCCCGGCGTGCCAAGCGGTGACGATTTCGGTGGGAGAAAGTGCCCCGGGGATGATGGGAACTCCAGAAGCAGCAGCGACTTGAATCAGGGCCGGTTCGGCATGGGGGGTAAACAGGAATTGAGCACCGGCAGCGATCGCCCGATGCAGATCCCCCTGATTTAACAGCGTGCCCGTCCCAATCGTACATTGGGGTAAATCCGATCGCAGGATATCGATCAGGTCCTCCGGGCGATCGCTATTCCAGGTAATTTCAATCAGGTGAATCCCGCCTCTGGCGACCGCCTTGGCCATTTCATACCCCAATTCAAAGGTGGCGGCACGAATAACTGCGATCGCGCGGTATTGTTGTAGCAATTTTAACCAGGACTTTTCAGACATCATCCATTTATATTTCTACAAACTTGCCCCTTTGGAAGAGTCAGAAGCGTTGATCGGTGAACCATTCCGTCCCTCCACCTATAATTCTTGCAAGTCAAAGGCTTTTCCCCTTTCGTAAGCACTCCTTGTTATCCTAATGGAAGGAGCGTACCGAAGAGATCATCCCCAGGCGATCGGGACTATTTTCTACCAGTCCGCCATTTCAACCCCCTTAACCCACTCTACCCTCAGTTGTCCAGATTCCCGTTCAATTAATTCATCGGGATGATATGAACCCCTTAAAATTGAGTCTAATATTAAAAAGTCTAGGCATCCCTAATCAGCCTATAGTCGGGATATTGCAAGCCCGTAGCCATCCATGAGCTACTGTATCAACCCCTCCTGTCCCAGACCCACAGACCCCTTAAATGCCAAGAATCGCATTTGTCGCCAATGCGGTTCGGAACTTGTTGTGGCAGGACGCTATCGCATCGTGAAACTACTGGGGACCGGCGGTTTTGCACAAACCTTTGAAGTAGACGATCGCGGGTTTGCCAAGGTCTTGAAAGTCCTCACGGAACAAAATCCCAAGGCCATTACCTTATTTAAACAAGAAGCAGTAGTTTTACAACGCCTCAGACACCCCGGCATTCCAGCAGTGGAACCGGGGGGTTATTTTACCTTTACCCCTCGATATAGCAAGACCCCAGTCCATTGTCTGGTGATGGAAAAAATCCAGGGGCAGAATTTAGAGGAATGGTTAGCCACTCGTAACCATGAACCGATTACTCAACAACAGGCAATTGGATGGTTATTACAGCTTACAGAAATCTTACATCAAGTTCACAATCAGCAGTATTTTCATCGCGATATTAAGCCTGCCAATATTATGCTGCGCGACCCCACGCAAATCAAAGCGTTTGGGACTGAACAATTAACTTTAATTGACTTTGGTTCCGCCCGGGAAGTTAGCGGAACTTATCTAGCAAAAATGGCCGTGGGACAACAAGGAACGGTGATTTCTTCTAAAGGATATGCACCCCCAGAACAGGAAAATGGCAAACCCGTTCCCCAGTCGGATTTCTTTGGGTTGGGACGGACATTTGTGCAGTTACTCACGGGCAAACATCCCCTGGATTTTTACGACCCTCTCAATGATGAATTGCGCTGGCGACAGGCAGCCCCTCAAATTTCTCCAAAATTAGCAGATTTTATTGATGAATTGATGGCGCGGTTACCGGGAAAACGCCCTCAAAGTACCGAGATGATTTTGCAACGGTTGGCGGAACTGGATTTGATGTTGCATCGCCGGGGGAAATCCAGGGGCCGGTTCACGATGTTGGATCCTTCAAACCGACTGGTAGATCGGCTAGAACAGTGGAAAATGCCATTGGTCCTGGGGGGTGGAGTGGTACTATTTGGGGTGGTAGCCCTCACTCAGGTGAATCTGTATCGGTTTGGACTCGCTGGTTTAGGAAATGTCGGTGCTCTCGCCGAACAAGCAGCTTTGGAGGGGAACCCGGATGCTTTATCGGTCCCAGAAGACCCTGAAGCTACTGCTGTGCTGATGGGGGCTAATGGAGGGTTGGCGGAGGCGATCGCCCCGGTTAATTCCCTGGATAATTCTACTCCCGTTAAGGTGGATTCAGGGAAAATATCGCCTTCTTCACGCTTAAGAAATCGGCAGTTATCCCCAGCGATTGCGGTTAATGATATCAAGTTGTCAAATACTTTAACGGGACATTCCCAAGACGTGCGATCGGTAGCGGTGAGTCCCGATGGACGGGCGATCGCCTCGGGAAGTTTTGATGGCACTATTAAAATTTGGAACTTAGAAACCGGCGCTTTAATTCGCACTTTAACCGGACATTCCGATGCCGGAGAAATGGTTTCATCGGTGGCGATCGCCCCCAATGGAACTCTCCTGGCTAGTAGTAGCAATGGGTACGGCGGAACGATTAAAATTTGGAATTTAGCCACAGGAGAATTATTATATACCATTGCCGGGACATCTTTGGGCATTTCTTCTATTGCCATTAGTCCCGATAGTCAACTCCTAGCCAGTGGTTCTGAAGAGGGAGATATTTACCTGTGGAATCTGGAGTCAGGGGAAGCGATTGGAACATTTTCCGGCCATTTAGGAACCGTCTTTTCTGTGGTATTCAGTCCCGATGGTCAAACCCTAGCCAGTGGGTCCCAGGATGGTTCGATTAAATTATGGGCAGTTGCCAGTCAACCCACGGAATCCGGATTAGCTCAAACTGAAAACCAGCAACTCTCCGGCCATGTGGGAACCGTGTTTTCTGTGGCGTTTAGTCCCAATGGGAAGATGCTGGCATCCGGTAGTTCAGATAATACAATTAAATTGTGGGATTTGAGTAAAGGTCAAGAAATTAAGTCATTTTCTGGTCATGCCGGGACGATGTTTTCTGTAGCATTTAGTCCCGATGGCAACACGATTGCTGGAGGTACTTTAACGGGTCGAATTAAACTTTGGAATTTAGCCAGTGGAGAACTGGTAGAAACCTTATCTGGACATTCGCGATGGGTCGAATCAATTGTTTTTAGTCCCGATGGGTATAGACTTGCTTCCGGCAGTGGCGATCGCACCATTCGGATCTGGGGAATTCGGTAAGCTGTATTGCACCCCTGATGGCAGCCGGACCCATAAAGTTACCAGAGTTTCCCTTAAAAATAGACTGGACATAGATTTTGAACGGGCGATCGCGCCTGAGAACTTACAAAATCGCGACTTTGACAATCAGACTATGAGCGATCGTCGCAGCGACGGCCATCATGAAGACCACAGCGGGACTCATCGGACATTAAAATCTCAGCAGTGCGATCGGACTCAACCCCTTGCAGCGAAGCAGAAGCAAATCCCGCCAATTGCACAGCAACCGTAGAAACGACTAGACCGAACAGTAAGACTGAGGTGGATAAACGCATGATTGACTTCCTTCCGTTTTAGATTGACTTTCTATAACGGAGAATAGCGAGACCCACACCGTGGCGTCTCCAACTCTGGTGTCACTTTCAATAGCGTCTACTTCCTTACAACCCCGGTTCTAGGGAGATACTCTCTCCCCACAAGAAAAGGATTGTGCCATCTGCACAACTGGTTGTTAGTCCT
>NZ_JAFLQW010000023.1 GCF_017313335.1 Phormidium pseudopriestleyi FRX01
AGTGTTTATTCACTACGTTAGAGGCAAGTGTTCAAGTTCTTACCTACGGATGCGTAGCTAGTCTGGAGCTACTAAAACTTAAAGATTAAACAGGCTTATTGGGTTAATCCAGTGTCTTTAAGATAGTACCGACCTCTAACAAAGGCGCAAGCTAACATTACCCCATTTATGGTCCGGCTCAATAGAGCAAAACCTTTATGCGTACAGGGTTGTAAGATTTCAGTTCGTAACTGCCCGAACGAAAGTAGATTGCAATACTACACGGGATTACACAACTCCAAGGCGGTAATGGTCTGATTAATTCATGGTTGACAATCTTTATGCAGCGTAAACCTAGCCCCTCCTTGACTCTCACCGCTAATTGGAGTACCAGTATAGCGTCCGTCTCAATGAGGGAAGAAAGATGATATCCTTCAAATTCGCTCTGTCCTTTGCTGGTTTATGCCTCGGGGTGCAATTTTTCGAGATCGGGTTTGGACAGGGGAAGGATAACGCTGACGGTAGTGCCGAGATTAAGCTGACTCTCTACCCGAATCCAACCGTGATGATTTTCCACGATCGCCTGGACGATCGCCAGTCCCAATCCAGACCCCGTAGAACCCCATTCCGGCGACTGGTGAGGTTCATGACTCCGCGCCGGATCCACCCGATAAAAGCGATCAAAAATATGAGGCACTGACTCGGGTGGAATGCCGATTCCACTATCTTTCACCGTAACTTGGACGCCGCCATTGGTACTCGGGCGATTGCTCACCCCGCTACATTCTAAGGTGATGGCAATTTGGCCCCCTTTCGCCGTATATTGCAACCCATTACTGACTAAATTCGTAAACAGTCGCGCCAGTTGGTCCCAATCTCCGGGAATGGTAAAATCCTGACCCGGTTCTGTTTCTATATCCATAAGGGGGGACTGAGGGTGATTGCCGCTATCAGGCGGATCAATAATTTCTAACACTAATTCAATGCCTTTTTCTGCGGCGATCGCCTCTTGTTCCTCCATCACTTCCATCAATAAGGCATCTATTGGCACAGGTTGTTTCCGCACCTTCACCATGCCGCTATCTTGTCGCGCTAAAAAGAGCAAATCATCCACCAATCGTCCCATGCGGCGCGTTAAGCGTTCCACTAACTGCAACTGCTGGCGATGAATTGGCGAATCTAATTCTGGGTCCGCAAGGGCCACCTGCACATTGGTTTGAATTGTGGCGATCGGATTTCTGAGTTCGTGGGAGGCATCGGAGGTAAACTGTTTGAGACGCTGGTATGATTCTCGCACAGGTTTCATAGCTAATCCCGACAGTAACCAGGCGATCGCGCTAATGGCAATTGCCATCAGGGAAGTTCCCACACTTAAATCAATAATTAATTGGCGAATTGGTTTGGTAACTTCAAACCAAGGATGACTGACTCGCAGATATCCCACCACTTGCCGTCCAATTTCCACGCGATCGGTAAATTGGCGCAGGAGTTGTCCCCCAGACAGTTGGACTGTTTCCCCATTCTTTTTCGGGTGAAGAGGACTCTCTAACGGTTCCCAGAGGGTAGACCACAATAATTCCCCAGTGGAACTAAACCATTCTAAATCGATATGGTCATCTTCGACGGTTTTGGCATTGTTGCGGAAACTGGCGACAACATTCACGGTATATTGGCCGGTTTTGGGGTCTTCATCGATCGCCAGCGATCGTTCCACCACTTCGACAACGTGCTTGAGGGTGTCATCAATGCGATCGATTAAGGTACTGCGAACATACACATAAAATCCCGTAGCAAACACCAGCAACAACACTGCTGTTAGTGCTGCATACCAAATCGCTAACCGTCTGCGCGTTGCTTGAAACATTTCTGGGATACTTATTGACGTTTATTATAATTGTAGAGTGAAATTTCAACTAAAACCCGTACCGATGATTTGATTTCATGACTTTTAATTGGCGATATTTCTTAATTTTTGCCTTCACTGCCGTCACCCTGTATTGGATGTCGGCGATTTCGGGGGATTTTATTCTTTCCCTAAAATTGACACCCAATCCCGGCCAGACCACGGATAATTTAAACGTCTGCACCACGGGTTGAACAATCAGGGGTAATCGTCCCGAATTGAGTCCATTTCCGGAGATTCTGTAAAAAAAATAAAAAAGACACAATAGGCCCGATGAATGTGGTATAATTTCACCGATATAAAAGTGACCTTAAACATGACAAAACAAGAGACCTATTATGAATGGTTTTGAAAAAATAGAGATTTATGGATTCCGGCGATTACACGCGATTCAAGTCGAAATGAGACCCTTAACGGTCATCATCGGGGCTAACGGAGTCGGGAAGACATCTTTTTTGGAAACCTTTTCCCTGTTATCAGAATCTGCAAAAGGTCAGTTACAGTCAAAAATTTCTGAATTGGGGGGCATTAGTGATATATTGACGAGAGATAGGGCTGATAATTTGCGCGTGGCCCGGTCAGTTTTTTTAGAAAAATATGGACAATTCAACTATTTTTTACAATTAAATATTAAAAATCAACACTTTTATGAAATTGAAAATGAAGTTCTTAATAAATTTCCGCTCTTGGTTTCTTACATCAATTCCCAGGGTTTAAATATTCAATATTTTGATGACAATCAGGTTCCGGTTCGTCCCAATTGGGAACATAATCCGCTGGAAACCTCGCTTTCGCAAGTTCCTAAAATGTACCCAGAAGCGGAAGCTGTGCGGAAGCAATTAGCCTCCTTTAGCTTTTATCGAGCTTGGGAATTGACTTTATCCCCCACAAGTCCTGTCCGGTTACCGCAAGCGATGCGTCCCGCCACTTTACCCGGAAATCGGGGGGAAGATTTAGTCTCCTGCCTTTTTGACACTCCCACGTCTAAAGAGCGTGGGATTCTGTAAGAGTCCAGAATCTGAACCTTAAGGGCGTAGTCAATGCGCCCCTACCAACTCCATCAAGATTCAATCCCAATGTTGTCGCTACTTTTCTGAGAATGTTGGCCGCCCCATTACAGTCAGCATTGATACACCAATTGTTTG
>NZ_JAFLQW010000401.1 GCF_017313335.1 Phormidium pseudopriestleyi FRX01
CACCCCGCCCTACGGGCACCCCTCCAAAGGAGGGGAATGGGGAAAATTCCCCTCCTTTGGAGGGGTGCCCGTAGGGCGGGGTGGTGGTTGCCTAACTCAGATGCACCCGTTCCCCTTGACTGCGGATGGCGCGGAACATTCCAAAGCGGCAGAGTCCCACGCCAAAGCCTAGACGCATTAACAAAATTGTGGGAACTTCTCGCACGGATTTAATAAATCCAGAGACTCCAAACTGCATCCATCCTTGAGGTCGAATGATGCCTTGCCAAATGGTATCAAACCAAGAGGGTAGGGTTTGTTCTGTCCAGTCATCGGTGGTGACTGTTCCCTCTACTAATCCGGTGGATTCTAATAGTTCAGAAAAGCCTTCAATGCTGGAAAAAGCGGGATGAGACCATTGTTCGAGGAGTTGCTGCATCACCGGGCGTTCCCAGAAATTGAGAGGAGTTTGGCGATCGTCCCGTTGATTCCAGTCGGCAACGACTAGGATACCCCCGGGCTTGAGTACCCGCAATAATTCTTGAGCAAATTGCGCTTTATCTGGCATATGCGGCCCTGCTTCAATGGACCAAACTACATCAAAACTGCGATCGGCAAAGGATAAAGCCAGTGCATCATCTAGGGCGAATTTAGCATCTAAATCAGGGGGGGTTAGTTCTTGAGCCCGCTTGACTTGTTCGGGACTAATTGTGATACCCGTAACCGAAAAATCATAGTCTTTCGCTAGGAGGCGACTGCTACCGCCAATGCCACAACCCACATCTAAAACTGTCGTTCCTGCGGGTAATTTATCCAATCCACCCCAACGCACCATCTCATGTACAAAGTCTTCTTTGGCTTGGAGAAAATCTTTGGATTCCGGAGGAGAACCATAATGCCCCAGATGAATATGTTCTCCCCAGTAATATTCTAAAATTCCGTCTTCAGTCCATTGGTCATAAGAATTAGCCACAGAATCCGAAGATTGATATTTGCGGGCGCTGCTTACATACAGAATAAGGCTGACGATAAATAGGGTGAGAGTTAGTCCAAAAATTAAATTCATAAGCTGATTTGCAAGGTTTAACTAGAAAACAAATGTTTGCCCACAGATGATGTTAAAACTGGGTTTATAGCGCGTCTAAATCAGTTTGGAATAAAGAATGATTTAGACGCGCTATAGCTCAACCCAGACTGGAATCGATGAGGCCGATGACTGCCGTTAACTTGTCGGGGATAGACTGGATGGAACGGTGACGGGGAAAGGAGGCAGAACAAATGCTGTGGATTCCCGAATGATGTCTGGACGTTCTTTATAGGGAACTTTTCCATCAGAAGAAGCCGCATATTGTTGACAAAAATGGGCTAATTCTGTAGGGGATTCCGTTGGAGAGAGTCCACTCAGAATAAAGGTGATTTTCTCCGCAGCGGTGAGGGTGACATTGCATGCATCGCTGCAAGCTGCCATACAGCGCACTGGCTGAATTTGGACCGCAGATTCTAGGTTTTTGGCTTGCAATTCGGCTTGCACTTGCTGAATTAAATACTCTCCGCCCGATAGCCCGTTCTGAGTGGGTTCTTTCCGGGAAAATCGGCAGAGGGAACAGATAAATAAGGTAGTTTGGGTCATGGAGTCTCTATCAAAGTTGAGTGGATGGGAAACCCGTAAGGGATTGTGAGGATTGCCCGATCGCTGGCTTTAACGCTGTTGGGTTAAACTCGCGATCGCTGAGTGAATTATGCCCTGAATTCGGCGGCCTAATTGAGACAAAACTGGCAGAAAAATTCGGCTGTGGTTTGGCTTAAACCCAGACAAATCTTGACCCATTATTCGGTTATGGGGAGCATCTTAATTTTGCCTAAAACCCCCACCTCTCCCCCTGCTCCCCTCTTAGGCGAGGGCCGGGGAGGGAAGGGAAGGGGGCTGGGGGGTTAGGTCTCTTTTCAAAATTGAGATGCTCCCCGGTTATGAACCTTACCCCGTTGAAATCGAGCATTCTCCCTATCCTACCACAACTCAACTGCAACGTCGCTTGATTTTTAATTTTATAACCAAGCAACAGCCCCAGATTTTGTCTCTAAATCGAAAGAAAATGAAGAAATTGGATGGGTTGCAATCAGTTGGAATTTCCTCAGCGATCGCCAATTAAATCACTGAGTTTCTAACCCCACCTGATCACACTGGATTGGGGTGCAATCCCCTTGATATTTCAGTCGAAATTAAACTCAAAAACGGGGTTTCTGGCACTAAGCTGTTGCCTGTCTAAATTGGAGACGGGAAAATTATGAACCGTTTGGAGTGCGAGCATCTTGCTCGCTCTTGAACACCCAATTTAAATACCGAACAGCTTATCAATATCCCCATTTTAATACCCTAATGCTGCTCCTGCTGGACGACGGGGGTCGTTTGCTCCCCAGAGGGTGTCTCCCTCTACAGCAATGGATGAGGCGGCACCCCAATTTGAGAAAGACTTGATGTGATATCCCATTGCTGCAAGTTGTTCTACGGTGTCGGGAGAGAGCGCCAAGGGTTCAGTTATCACATTGTTAGGTAATCCTTGGTAGTGAAAGCGGGGATGGCTGATGGCTTGTGCGACGGTCATGTTGCGATCGCTGATATGAGTAATGACTTGTAAGACGGTGGTGGGAATGGTGGAACCTCCGGGACTGCCAGTAACCAGGAACAATTGACCATTGCGGGTGACAATCGTCGGACTCATGGAGGAGAGGGGACGTTTCCCCGGTTCGATGCGATTGACAGTTCCTTGGACTAATCCAAATTGATTGGGAACTCCGGGTTTGGCGGTGAAATCGTCCATTTCATTATTTAGGAAAAATCCCGTTCCCGGCGCAATTTCCATCGCCCCAAATAAGGAATTAATAGTATAAGTAACCGAGACGGCATTGCCGAAGCGATCGACGATGGAGTAGTGAGTGGTATCGGTTCCGGTGGATTCGGGAATCTGATTGAACAGGGGTTCCGGGGGGATGGCTTGATTTTGGGGAATTTGGCGGCGAAGTTGTGCGGCATAGTCTGGAGAGAGTAGCCGATCGCCGGGATTATCCACAAAAGCCGGGTCCCCTAAATAGGTGTTGCGATCGGCAAAGGCATACAACATCGCCGATAGCATCAAATGGAGGCGGTTGGTTTCACTACGGTTGAGTTCGGTGACGGAATATCCATCTAGCACATTCAGCATTTGACAGAGGGTCGTTCCGCCTCCAGGTAGCGGTGCAGAAATCACGCGATCGCCTCGATAATAACATTCCACTGGAGCAGATTCGGTGACGGTATAGGTGCTAAAATCTTCTAAGGTGAGAATTCCCCCGTTCTGTTCACTGGCGTTGACGATTTTTTCAGCAATTGGCCCTGTATAAAAGGCATCCGGTCCTTCGTCCGCAATCAGTTGTAAGCTGTTAGCTAAATCCGGTTGGACGAGGCGATCGCCAACTTGGTAGGGAGTTGTACCATCTTTTAAGAAAATTGCCGCAACTTCGGGCTGTTCTTGAAATTGTTCCACACTGCGATTGAGAATATCAATATCACCGGGTTGTAAAATAAATCCATCCCGAGCTAAGGAGATCGCACCAGCCATCACCTGAGCGCGATCAAGCGTACCATAGCGGCTTAATGCGCGATCGAGTCCCTTCACTGTACCCGGAACAGCAACCGCCAGATATCCTCGGCGACTCAATCCCTCCACCACCTCTCCAGTTTCATCCAGATACATCTGAGGGGTCGAAGCTAAAGGAGCCGTTTCCCGAAAATCCAGGAACATCTCCTCCCCATTTGCCTGCCGAATTAGCATAAATCCACCCCCACCCAAGTTGCCACAACAAGGATGGGTGACGGCTAAAGCATACCCCACCGCTACCGCAGCATCCACGGCATTTCCCCCCGCTTTCAGGATTTCTAACCCGACTTGAGAGGATTCCATAGAGGCGGTGACAACCATGCCATTTTTTGCCGCCACCCCTTCGCTGACGGGAATATTGGCGAGGTGACTATTGCTGGAAAGTTGAGCATTAACAAACCTCAAACCTTGAGAGAGGGATGGAAACGGACGATTCATGCTTCTGAAAATCGCCATCTCGACTACAATCGATAACGGAATGGCGATCGCCCATGCAACCATCAAGCGCAACAGTCCAGTTTTAAAGGGTGGGGGAACCTGATGCATAAATTCTCGACCCGTTTAAACAGTGAATCTATCCAGTTTAAATCATTTAGGTCGTGGAAAAATTGAGCCGTTAATCCCCGGCTGATTTTGCGAACTGTACAATAAAAACCCAGGAAAACCTACTATAGCGTTTCTCATGTCCACAAGGTACAGCCCTCACCCCTTTCTCGACGGTGGCCCAAGACGGGAGAGGCCTGTCCTGAGCCCTGAGCCCTGAGCCAGTCGAAGCCTGTCCTGAGCCCTGAGCCAGTCGAAGGGTCGAAGGGTCGAAGGGGGCTGGGGGTGAGGGTGAGTCCACTTTTACCCTTCAAGGTTTGGACCCCACCCTATTCTCCCTCTCCTAGACAGGGTAGGGCCTAAGCAGGGGTAAGGGAGGGGTCTGTTATTCACCCACCAAATCATAGTCTCTCCAGAGGTGGATGTTCTGAGCAATTGCTCACTCTAATTTGAGGGATTGTTAATATTTCCGCCCTATCCGAATTTGGGTTGTCAACCTCTCTACAAATCGCTGAAAACGTTGTATATTCAGTCTTTCAACTAAAAACATCTCAAGGGAGAAGTTTCTCATCTGTGGGGGTTAGGTCACTTCAATCCTCTCAATATTATCGCAAATCTAACGGTCAGACCCCTAGGTAGGATGGAACTTGAGATAGAGTTGCTGCGCCTTTTGCGCATTGAGATTGACCCAGAGAGTGAAATGACAAAAAACTCCGCAAATTGTTAGAAAAATTTAACCTTTTTTGAAGAAAAATGGAATATACTTCTATAGAAACATTAGTATGATTAGCTATTGCGCTGCTCCTTTAGGCTAAGGTGCAGTCCACCGGGGTTGCAAAAACGACTGGCTAGAGAGAACTCCTCGGAACGAGGGACTGCTTCTCCCAGGCTGGGATCGTCCCTTGGTTTCCAGGCTTTGCAATCGCGCTCACTCCGTTAGAGGAGTGGGGTCGCTATCAGTGGGGCGATCGCACAGAGGTCCATCGCCATCGACCCTCCCGAGACTCGCACTGATGCCAACTGAGGAAACCCTCTTAATATCATAAAAAAAATTTAGGATATAGACCATGATAGACCTGTATTCCTCTGATGAAACCGCTCATCCTCACTCTCTATCCCTGAAACGATTAGACCGAGCAATTTCTCTGTCACAAGGTCAATTTTGCCTGATTTTGGCCTGCTGTAATTCTGTCTCCTTGCGATCTCAACTCGTCAAGAAATTGCCGGTGAATTTGTCCGCAGATATTTACCAGCTATCTTTGCAGCCCTCGGTCAAAACCCTCTACACGACCGTGCAACAAGCCCTGCAAAATAAACAGCCGAATGCTTTAATGATTTTTGGATTAGAATCGGTTATTTCTATTGAACAATTACTAACAGCAACCAACTTTGTCCGAGATGATTTTCGCAAAGATTTTTCCTTTCCCGTCATCTTGTGGGTGAATGATGAAATCATGCAAAAATTAGTTCGGTTAGCCCCAGATTTCAAAAATTGGGCCGCCTCTACCATTCGCTTTCATATCATGAATGAGTCAATGGCTACCCCGGATTTAGCTTATCAATTAAGCTAAAAATTGCCCCGAGAGTTCCTGTGGCCCAAAAGAGCGAAACTTCACACCGGAATGAACCAATGGTAGGAAAATGCGGTAATGTAAACGGTGTTAATCCAGTCCGTCGTTACTTTTATGTTAGAGATTCAAACGTTAATTGATGAAATTCAGGAAGAAGCAAAACGGGCTGAATTTCCCCTTGATGAACCCATTTATCAAAAAGCGGGTGCAGAACCGACTCAACCAATTCTCTATGCCGGGAATTTGCAAAGTCAGTTATGCGTTTTTGGTCGAGATTTGGGGAAAGATGAAGTCGCCACTCGGCAACCGTTATATGGTGCAGCCGGTTCCCTCGTTCGCAAAGGACTTTATCGGACTCTTTTTAACAGCGAGGCAAGGGATAAAACTGAACTAGAAAAGGTTTTGGACCAAGTTTTACTAACCAATACTGTTCCCTACAAACCCCCTGGAAATAAAGCCTATAGTACAGCGGTTAAAAATCGCTTTCGGCCCTATATTGAGCGCCTGCTTGTCTGCCACTGGCAAGGCGATCGCATCATTACCCTCGGGAACGATGCCTTTGACTGGTTTACCCCCTATGCCCCAAAAGGGACCCTGAAAGAATTTTTTCAACGTGGCGATCGCTACAGTTCTAGCCAAATCATTACCCTCCAAGCTGAAGATTCTCAAGGTAATATCCATCAGCGTCCCATCACCTTACTCCCACTTCCTCATCCCTCCCCCCTCAACCAGCGATACTACGCCCAATTTCCCCAACTGCTGCAGCAACGCCTCAGTACAATTTTCGGCTGAATTGATTGAAGAGTCATCAGTGATTTGTCCAGAAATAGGATAAATCACCGACGACTCGGATGTTGTGAAAGGTTACGAAATCCTTAAGAAGTGGACCACGATTGAAGTTGGGTGGTTTCACGGAAGCATTTCGGGGCAACTTTATCATATCTTTATAGATGAGATTCAAGAATTCGTAAAAACTTTAAACAGTAATTCCCGGAGATATAGTAATGGCAACCTTAAGCTACGGTTTCAACCCCTCCTTCCTGCCCTTAACCGATCGCGATCAAGAAGCCCTTAACTCCATGTTTGGAGGCATCGAAGGCGACCCCCTAGCCGAGCTGGAAACCGTCTTAAACGAATCCTTTGGTGCTAGACCCCAAAAAAGCAGTAGAGTCCGTCAACCCTCTCCGGTCAATACTTCCGCGCTCAGGTGAACCCGATGAAGCGATGCCTGCACAGGCTAATCTTACTCTCATCTGATGTACCCCCATCTGCCCCATTTGCCCAGGTTACTCTACTCAAAATCTTGGCATTGGGGGATAACGACTAAA
>NZ_JAFLQW010000669.1 GCF_017313335.1 Phormidium pseudopriestleyi FRX01
CTCCAACCTCAAAGAAGCCGCCAGTTATGCGCGCCGGGGGAGCAATAGTTCGGTTTTGAAACGGATTGAATATTACTGCTATCATCCCTTGCTCAAAGATGGCAATGTGCTGATTGATTTACCGGGAATTGATGCGCCGGTGAAACGGGATGCAGAACTCACCTATCGCAAGATAGAAGACCCGGAAACTTCGGCGGTGGTATGCGTCCTCAAACCGGCATCGGAAGGGGATATGACTACGGAAGAGACGGAATTGTTGGAGAAAATGCGGTCTAATCCGGGAATTCGCGATCGCGTCTTTTATGTCTTTAACCGCATCGACGAAACCTGGTATAATACCCAACTCCGGCAGCGGTTAGATGACCTCATTATCACCCAGTTCCGCGACACCAAACGCCTCTATAAAACCAGTGGATTGCTGGGATTTTGGGGAAGTCAAATCAAACAAACCAGCGAACGCGATCGCTACGGATTAGATTCCCTATTTGCCGAAAGTGTCAAAAACACCAGCATCCAGGAAGATACCCCGCAATTTGTCAACGAATTTAACCGCTACTGCGCCAACTCGGGGAAACTCTCCCCCAGTCAATTTAAAATTGCGGTTTACAGCTACGAAACCCCCAATGAAAACTATGTCCGCATCCTCAAGGAGTGCGGAACATCTCTCCTAAATCAGCTCATTTCTGATAGCGGCATTGAGGATTTTCGCACCAGCATTACCAACTATCTGACCCACGAAAAACGTCCTCTCCTCTTTAAAACTCTCGCCAATGACCTCCAACCCATTTGTCTTGTCTTAAGTGGGCATTACGTCCAACAATATCGGGACCTAGAGAGTCAACCCGTCAATATTGAAGGGTTAAAATTGCGGCGGATGGAACAACTCAATAATGACTTGCGCCGCCTGGGAATGGCCTTAAATGAACATATCACCCAGGAAGTCAATCAAGTTGTTACCAATCAATGCCTCACCTTTGAGGAAGACTTCCGCAAGCTGAAGGTTAAAATGGTTTCCCGCATGGATGAACTGTTAAATACCTTCTCCGTAGAACAAGCCTATCGGCAGGCCACTTTAACCCATCCTCGTAACTCTACTGCACCGTTACTGGCGATTTTAGTTGAGGCTTTTTACTATTTGTCCAATGAGTTAGAGGACGTATTAGCGGTAGAATCAGAACGAACCATAGCCAACTATTTCGCCTATTTAATCGACCAGATTCGCCGTCAAGATTATTACCGAGAATTGTGCCGATTAGTGGGAGGAGATGCGGGACTAGAACAGGCGGTTAAAAACCTGGAAATGCAAGTTCAAGAAGCGATTCGCGCTGCCGCCAGTACCGAATGCGATCGGTTCGTGCGGGAGAGTCCTCGCTTTTACGATGAAGGCACATTTTCAATTTATCAGTTCCGCAAAGTGCTGCAACAAACCTCTCAAAGTTTTGATTGTATCAGCATGAAAGATGCGGAACCCGCCATTCGCCAGTTGTTAAAGCTGGATTTTGAACCGAAGGTCAAACACACGATTCAAAGTACCTTCCGGCAAACAGTGAATCAAACCCTGAAAACTCATTTGTTGCCGTTGGTTAAGCAACAAGAGGAGATGATTTTGCAGCAATACAACCGGGCGCGATCGCACCTAGAAAAAACCCTGGAACGGGAAGCACAGGAACAACTCGATAGCAATCAGATTCAGTTGCAAGAAGTTCAGAATAAAATGGCAGATTACAACGAGGTGGTTTCGGGGATTAATAGCTGCTTACAGGCGATGCTTTTAGACCGCTATCAGTTACCTTTGGCGAATTTGCAAGAGGCGATTATCGAGGTGGAACCTGTTGAGGAGGAAGATGGGGAATTAGGCGAGGAGGGGGAGATGATTTAATCCGATGAATGTCAATAGGGTAGGATGTGTTTTGGTACATTTTACCCTGTTGACAGGATAGTTTTAATAAGATACAATACCAAAATATCAATTTTACCAAGGTAATTGTTATGAGCAATAATTATGAACGACTAGAATCTGATGAAGTTTTGTCGGTAGATGAGCCTTGGAAAATAGTAATTAACAATCCAACATTCAAACCTCGTGAACTAATCGAAGCCCTCCTAACTCTACTAAAAAATTCTGATGAGGTATTTAAAAGAGGTAACGTAGAAGGAAGAATGCAATGGGGTCGCGAAGGAATACCAGCGCAAGTATTAAGATATGGAGCGAATGGCTGGCAAAGAGGAAAAGTTAGAATTCACTTGGAATTTTGTCCAGATGAGCCAGCAGTAAAAAAGACATCGACACCCAATCAACCGGAAACCAGTGAACCTGAATCACCCCTTGATGAGATTAGGCGGATGAAGGAATGAGCAAAATATTGCCTTATAATAGTAGCGAAACTAATCAGGCGGCAGAGCCGCAAAATGCCCGTGTCACGGCAGAGCCATGACACGAGAATCTATTATAGAATACTCTAATTCTCGTGACTTGGCTCTGCCGAGTCATGTAATATTGGAGGCTCTGCCTCCATCAGCACATAGACGGTATGATAATAATAAAAATTTATGGGGATTACCTGAGATGAGCAATCAATTTGAACCCTTGGAGCCGGATGAAGTTCTGGTTTTAAAGAACGATTACTGTAAAATATTAATTGGTCAGCCAACCGTTAGAACAAAAGAGTTGACAGAACGGGCAATTTTTCTATTGAGGAGGAATGATTCTGTTATTTATAAAGATGGTTGGGACAAAAATCAAGCACGTTGGGTTACTGAGGGGGTGGAAGCTAAAACATTAAGATATGGAGCCAAAAACTGGCAAGCGGGGAAAGTTAGAATGAGGATTATTGTAGAATTCTGCCCAGATGAGCCAGAAGTTGAAGAAATAGCTGTACCCCATGAAGCAGAATCCCCCAGTGAACCGGAATCACCTTTGGATGAGATTCGGCGGATGATTGATGAACCCAACTCTTGAAACTTACCCTTTTCATCTACTAAAAATCTATGAGTAAAACCCCTCGAATCCGGATTCCAGCAGCAGTTAGAGCTTATGTGTTGGAACGCGATCGCCATCAGTGTCAAAGTTGCGGCAAAACTGAACAAGAAACTGAACTCAACATCGACCATATTATCCCACTGGCGATGGGGGGGTCCAACGATATCAGTAATCTGCAAACCCTTTGCCGTGAGTGCAATCAACGCAAAAGTGCCGACTTGGACCCTCGATTTCAGCGTCGGTTTGACTTATAATTGCTATAATTCGGATTCAAGGGAAGAATGAAGGGACCGGATGAGGGATGAAAGACAACGGTTGACTGTCTTTTGTCTCAATTAAATCCCTTTCACCTTCATCCTTCCGCTTTGATCCTTCATCCTTGCTATGTCCAATGACCGATGATAAACAAAAAGCAAAAGAGCAAATTCTCTACCTGTTAAAGATGCAAGGGGCCACCAGTGCGACGGACCTGGCAGAACAGTTAGAGGTGTCTCCGATGGCGATTCGCCAGCATTTGCAGGCAATGCGGGGAGAGGGTTTGGTGGATTATTCGGAACAACGGCGTCCGATTGGGCGACCTGTGAAGTTGTGGGAGTTGACCGATCGCACCCTGAACCTATTTCCCAATACTCATGCCGATTTGATGGTAGAATTTCTGAATAGTTTTGAGGCGGTTTTAGGGCAAACAGAATTAGAGAAAGTCTTGGCGGAACGTGCTCGCCGACAAATTCAAG
>NZ_JAFLQW010000154.1 GCF_017313335.1 Phormidium pseudopriestleyi FRX01
AGCAAATATCTTAAGAAAGGTAGCGGTAACACTGGGATTTAATCTTAGTGGAGTCAGTAGGGGTGCTTTGACTACGCCCTTAAGGTTCAGATTCTGGACTCTTAAAGAATCCCACGCTCTTTAGAGCGTGGGAGTGTCAATTCCATTGATATAGATAGGATAGTTCAAGTTATAGCCCAGCCCAAAAAATCATTTTTGAAAAGCTTTACAGGAATCGCGTATGTTTCTGGCACATCAACTTCTTCACTACTTTGTCAAAGTGATGAATCGACAATGGACTTACCACCTGAGCCGACGTTTAAGCCAGGTGGAGGGTTTACTTGCCCTAATGGGTATTCAGAACTTAAGTAGGTATGTGAAAAAAATCGCGACTAAGTAAAGATATGCTAAGAAGCCGAATCAGAATTAAACTTAACCCGTTTTGCTGTATAGTTTCCCTTTGTACTTCGGGATTCTACACCGGCCATAACCGCATAAGCTAGGTCTAGTTCATTTTTCCTCGTTACTTAGCTCTGCCAAGTAACGCCCCCGGAGGCTCCGCCTCCCTATTGTCTTGTTGCCGCAGGACTCTTTTAGCTCTTTGCCCTTTAGGACTCTTGCACTCTGCTCTTTTTTCCCCTTTACCCTCTTAAAAGCGACGGGTTAAGAGACCGGGTTTCTGGGAGAGACTAGAGGGAGCAGGGAGAGATGCAAGAAACCCGGTTTTTAGGGGGATTTTCAACCCGGCACCCCTCCAGCCTAAGAACCCAATTGTTTTAGGTAAAGACCGTCAGATAAAGTCGTGAGGATAAACTATGGTTTCGCATCAATTATTAGAACTTGAACAGTCTATTCACAACTTATCATTAGAAGATAAGTTATGGTTGCTGGATAAAATTTTTGAGCAAGTGCGAGGGACTTCTGAACATGAGCAAGAAAGCAATCATCAACAAAACCTCCAATATGATGAGAGGGCAAAGCCGATTTGGGAAATTGCAGTAGAAATTGGGGCGAAAATCCCGGATTCTGAATGGGAAAAAGTCCCGAGTGATTTGTCAAAAAACTTTGATTTATATCAAGGTTAGGGGAATGAAACGAGTTTTGGCAGATACAGGTTATTGGGTAGCCTTACTCAACCCCAGAGACCAATTGCATCAAAAAGCGCGAGATTTGTCTCAAACAATAGGTTTACTCTATATTTTTACCAGTGAAATGGTGTTGGCTGAGGTGTTGAATGATTTTTCTAAACGGGGTAAATTTTTTCGCGAAGTGGCGATCAAGTTAATTGAAAGTCTCTATAACCATCCGAATGTGACAGTGATTCAGCAAAGTAGCCATCAGTTTAAAGAAGGATTATTGTTGTACAAGCAAAGACCAGACCAAGAATGGAGTCTGACGGATTGCGTTTCTTTTAAAATCATGGAAAAATACTCAATTACAGCAGCCCTCGCCTACGATAAACATTTTCAGCAAGCTGGCTTTATTCCATTATTACGCGATTGATAATAATGGAATAAAGCCTCTACATAGAACGTGACGCTATAGTTGATGGTGGGGTTCAGAAACCGGGTTCCTGGGAGAGGCTAGAGGGAGTAGGGAGGAATGCAACAACGCCGGTTTCTAGGGCTGAGTTCCATCTGTAATAAACAGAGATAGTTTAGCTTAACTCGGATTCCATAAAATCTATAAATTCCAGGATATTTCGGGATTGCCCGGGTTTTACGTTGGTTTCTGAACCGATATGAACATGATGCGGAAAATTAGGTAAATCAGGAAAATGCTTGACGCTATCCCATCGTTTTCTAAGGACTTGTTTTGATGAGTCCATCCATTGGTAACGATAATCTAATGTCAAGAGTTGATTATTTTTAATAGTGAAGGCTTCAGTCAGTTCTACAAAATCAGTATTCAACAGGGTTAGACGAACCCGGAAGTAGCCACGATTGAGTAAAAGTTTCTCATCAACAACCTCACTTGTTGTAATAAGTGGGCTGGCAGAGATTTTGTTCTTGATGGTGACTATATACTGCTCTAATTCCATCCGTTTTAAGATGCTTCTACTTTTGCATTAGCCAGCATTTCATGATAAGCATTCCATTCAAAAAAATCCATTGAATCTCCTAGCTCACCTGCTTGAAAACGCTGAAAAAAATCCTCTGACTGCATTTGATATTTCTGCTCAAAACCTTGGATTTTTTGTTCTATTTTTGCGATTTCTTGTCGGAGAGAATATTTGCTGATTTCCTGTTCGAGATATTCCCGCTCTTCGTCAGATAATGAAAAAATAACTTCCACTAAGGATTGGACTAATTTTTGATTCATAACAAACCAAAGTCTTGAAAGTATTGGGGGTTGGTCGAGAGGTCCTGGGGGCCATTGAGAGAGCCTGCCAAGTCACTCGCAAGGTCGAAGGCAGAAGGGGACGGGTCTGGGGTTGGATTTTCGGTGGTTTTTACCAGTTTTTGGAGTTGTGGGGTGAAGTGAGTTGGATCGGTACGGAGGGGACGGATCAATTGGAGTAAGAGGTTCACCAATGAATCAGGGGCCAGAAGGATTTCCTGTATGAGTTGTTCGCGAGGAGTCATCGAACCCTCCGGGATACCCCTGGCTTCAGACATGGGGAGGGATAGGAGCGGCTGTTGAAAACAGCCAATTTAGTAACCATAACCGTAACCATCCTTTTTGCGAACTGCTTTACAAAGTTTGTGGCTATTGCCTTGAACCAATCCGGTCTTGTCCGAAATATTAAAACTGCCACTAGAACGAAAATTTGGTTAGACCCCTTTCGGGTGGGGGGTATGGTTGCCCCCCGATTTTCCCTTTCGGGTTAAGTTAGCTTCAATAAGGTTTTAAGAGCTTGTTAGGCTGAAAGCACTGTCTCAGTGACCTTAAGACTGTTTAACTTTCAGCGACAGGGCAGGGAACTAGCTTCG
>NZ_JAFLQW010000135.1 GCF_017313335.1 Phormidium pseudopriestleyi FRX01
ATAACCTGTACTGAAACGACGATTTAAGGAACTATATCGGTTACCACATCGCCCCCCGTCACGACAATACTTTGGTCCTGAAGTTTGCCCACTGCTTTGGGTCCAGTGACTGTAAATGGGGGGTCTGCTTGGCGATAAAAGACATTGCCTTCGGCTTGGAACTCTTCAGTGGGAATCACCCAAGTCATGCGATCGGCTTTGAACTCTGATGAGGGGACCTGGCGTACCCCGGTGACATTTCCGAATAAAGAGATGATGGAAGATTCAAGTTCCAGGGTGCCGCGATCGCCGATTAAGGTCAAGGTTTGGTTCGGATGCACGATGGTGACCCGACGTTCACTGGTGACCCTTTGAGCATCAATATTCCACCGCATCAAGTCGCTGTTGATTGTGAGTGGGGGTTCACTCAAGGTAATCTGAACTTGTTGTTCCAGGGTCACGACATTCGTTTCCAGGTTTAGTTCACCGCGATCGCCAACTGCCTTGTCACTGGCGGGACAATCTTGGGGTTTTTCACACAGATAACGGTCAATTTCCACCGGGCGATCGCTGATGATTTGGTCCGTATCCATCTGCCACACCACCGCCTCAGAACGCATCTGTAAGGCGGGATTTTTCTGCGTTGTAGCAACGACATTCCCCACCAGTTCCATGCGCTGGGCTTTGCTTTGCAGTCTGGCTTCATTCGCAGTAATTTCCAGGTCCGGATGGGTGGCGTTCACATTATCCCGAACGATCAGCAAATCTTCTGCGGGTAACCATTCTAATTCCTGAGCACGGATTACGGCTTGATTTGGGATCTCGGTGGCCACAATGTCCTCCTGGAGCACAATTTTCGAGCCGTCACCATGCACCTGCCCTTTTTTGGACTGGATCTGATAAACCAGTTGACCTTCCTGAAACAGTTCTCCGGTTGGTGTCTCTAAATAGGTAATTTTCTGTTCATCATTATACTGAGCGGAGGGCGATCGCACCTTCCAGACGATTTCCCCCTCAGCATTGGCCTGTTCCAGGGTGACATCATTAAATGTTAATGCTTGATTTTGCCCTTCTTCTGACTCGGTTACAAGGGGAGTATTGCCCTTTTGAAAAAAGGCACAACTGGGTAAACCCAGTCCCAGTAAGGCATATAAAAGCAAAAGGAAAAAACCAGAATTTTTCACTTTTAAATAGGTAATGTTGATGTCTGAATCCACCCGGATTTAGTGGTCTTCCACATCATCCATCATGCCAATAGTGGAAAGGGGACGGTAGGTATAATTGGGGTGCCTGGGGGCTTTTTGGATATCTTCCTTGATGGATTCTAGGTCAATATAGCGATCGGCCACGTTAATCAAACTATCGCTGGTCATGGAACGGAGGCTAACCACTTCCACTCTCACCCCGCGATAGCTCACCGCATCTACTGAATAAGCGAGGTCTCCATCCCCACTGACTAACACGGCAGTGTCATAAGAACCCACTAATGCCATCATATCCACGGCGATTTCTACATCCAAGTTGGCTTTTTTAGAGCCATCAGGAAGCTGAACTAAATCTTTCGATATCACCCGATAACCATTGCGACGCATCCATAATAAAAATCCCTGTTGTTTTTCATTGGTGCGATCGACGCCGGTATAGAAAAAAGAGCGCAGGAGTCGGGAACCGGCAGTTAAGCGACATAGCAGCTTGGTATAATCGATTTCGATTCCCAACTGCAAAGCGGCATAAAACAAATTGGAGCCATCAATAAAAATGGCAACTCGACCGCGATTTTCTAAAACCTGTTCGGGGGTAAATATGTTGTTGTTTTCTGGATGATGATGCAACATGGTTGTTATTCCTCAGTTTTTTTATCGGAAAATTGATTTTTCATTATGATCTATGATAGAGGGAATCGCCTGGTTGTTACCTGATTCAGGTGAACATCAGGCAATTGATGATATATCAGAACGGTGCCCTAACGCCCCGATAATCCTTTCTTTGGCAATGGGGTGGGGACCCCTCTGTAACCCCACCCCCTATACTCGATAATTCTACTCGCTCTTTTTGATTGCACATTGCCGATCGCCCAACTTATGAAGACGCCTGATTGCTCAACTCCAGGCGAGCAAATACGGGTTTGGCTTCTCCCAGCACGCGATCGCTGCTGAGAATCCCCCAACTCGAATGAGTGGAAAAGTTCAGCGCACTCGCGATCGCGGTTTGGTCATTAAAATCAATCGAATACCCCAGTTGCTGATAAATCGCCGTGCTGATATTCGGAATGATCGCAGAAAGTAAGTACGCCGAGAGTCTCACGGATTCTAAAACAGCATAGAGCACTTGCTCAACGGCCTGCTGTTCCCCCTGCTTATAGAGTTTCCAGGGTGCCTGCTCGTCGATGTACTTGTTACACCCTCGCACCAAGGACAGAATCTCTTCACATCCTTGGCTAAATTGCAGGCCCTCATAGGCACGAGTAACGCGATCGCCTAAAGTTACCCCCGCTGCTTTTAACCCATTGTCAAGGCCAATTTCCTCGGGATTCACCTTCGGCACCTGGCCTTGACAATACTTTTTCACCATGCCCAGAGTCCTATTTAGTAAATTCCCCAAGTCGTTGGCGAGATCGGCATTGAGAATATTAATAAATCGAGTTTCGTTAAAATCCCCGTCCCGTCCAAATTCAATTTCTTTCAGAAAGTAGTACCGCAGTGCATCGGATCCGTACCGTTCCACCAAATCTAATGGATCAATAATATTACCCAAAGTTTTGCTAATTTTGTGACCGTCTTTCGTTAAAAACCCATGTCCAAACACTCCCCCGGAAACGGGAACTCCTGCGGACATGAGCATGGCAGGCCAATACACCGCATGAAATCGCAAAATATCTTTACCAATCAAGTGCAGATTAATCGGTGCCCATTTTGATAAGGCATTCTCCAGGGTGGGTTCTTGATCTGGTTCTAACAGGGCCGTCACATATCCCAACAGGGCATCAAACCACACATAAAGGGTCTGTTTTGGATCCACCGGCACCGGAAACCCCCAAGCGACATTGACCCGAGAAATGGAGAAATCTTGCAGTCCTTGTTGGACAAAGCTCAAAACTTCGTTACGTCGCATTTCGGGCCGAATAAAATCAGGACGCTCTTGATAGAGGGCCTCTAGTTGGGGTTGGTATTTGGAAAGGCGAAAAAAGTAATTTTGCTCGTCACGCCATTCGACTTCCCGGTTAGGATGCATTGGACAGCGATTGTCTTCAAGCAATTCTCGTTTTTCTTTAAATTCTTCGCAAGCAACACAGTACCAACCCGTTTGCTGGCTTAAATAAATGTCATCATTGTCCCAGACGCGCTGGAAAAATTGTTTGACGATCGCTCCATGACGGGGATTGGTCGTCCGACTAAACCTATCGTAGGCAATGTTCAGCTTTTGCCATAATTGGTCAAATCCGGCTGCAATTCTATCGCAGTGTTCTTGGGGCGATCGCCCCAATGCTTCTGCAGTCCGCTCTATTTTTTGCCCATGTTCATCGGTTCCGGTAATCAGCAGGACTGATTTCCCCCGAAGTCGCTCAAACCTCGCCACAACATCGGCGGCAATTGTGGTATAGGCGCTGCCAATGTGAGGCAAATCGTTTACATAGTAAAGCGGTGTTGTAATAGCAAATCTGTTCTTACTCGTCTTGGTAGAGTTCATAGATTCAGTTAAAAACGACCCCCATTCTTTTATTTCGATGGTAACATGAGGGACGGCAAACTTCCATTCTACTCGACATTTCACAAAATTTTTACCCCAATTCCGGGGTTTTACAGGGATTTATGCCTCTAAAATATAAAGATTTTATAAAAATTGTTGACCTTTATTGCCTCTATTTTTAAAGATTTTCTATAGATGATTCAGGAACGACACTCCCATGAGGCCGATTCGGCAATAGCTTCTCCGGGGATCAATGGTTTTGAACGGTCACTGTCTCCTCCCTTTTTTTATCAAAAAACGACAAAGGAGGTTTCAAGGGCGTCGTGACTCCAAACCCTTACCGCTTTGTTTCCCCTGCCCCGTGACAGTAAAGATAGGCGTCGGACCCTTGATCCGTAACGCAGGCTGAGAATTCGGGGGGTCTGGAACCCAATCAAACTGATTTTTACTTTATAATTGTTTACAAAACCTCTCAGAAATGTAAAGCGGCTGGGAAGTTCTCAAATTTCTCAAGGCTCTTAATCGATCGCGCCGGTGAAAATGTCATCAGAAGATAGGCCACTGCAAATTTCCCACGGGTTTCTCACGGCCTTTGGTACCCGTACCTTCATCTACTACCGGGATCGCATTCCCTCTGAAGGTGCCGCCCTGATCGTGAGCAATCATCGCAGCTTTATGGATGCCCCTTTACTGATGGTCGGAACAGGACGCTCGATCCACTTTGCCTGCCATCATTATATGGGCCAAGTCCCGCTGTTACGAGAATTTGTAACGGAGTTGGGCTGCTTGGTCTTAGAATCATACGGGCCACAACAGCATCGCTTTTTTCGTCAAGGAAGCAAGCTGCTACAACAACAAGCGGCGATCGGGGTCTTTCCCGAAGGTGCAACGCCAATGCTTCGCTTAACCCCGCCTTCAGAAGTCGGGGAGTTTCATCGCGGGTTCGCCCATTTAGCTCTGAGTGCCAAGGTGTCAGAACTGGCGATTGTGCCGGTGGCGATCGCCTCGATGGAAGAACAAGTGCTTTCGGGTCTCCCCATTCGGATGTTGAGTCTATTTGACCCCACCGAATCTCATTTTCAACAAGACGGATTCCACCCCCTTGTGATTTATCGGCGCGTTAATCTCCTCGTCGGTCGCCCCTATTGGATTACTCAGGCGCAAAAACAGGGTTATCCCGGTAAATCCGGAAAACGGGTGGTGAAAGAAATAACCGATCGCTGCCGGGAAGAAATTGCTGGTTTACTCCGGCAAGGCTGTTATTAAACGGGGTTTAAAACGCAGAATTTTAGGGAAGAAAGATATGGGTTCACTGATACACAATTTTAACGAGCGGTTTCATTTTTCAACCCCCTCGACTCTCCAACCTGACTTGCCGTTGTTGGTTTATTTACCAGGGATGGATGGGACTGGGGAACTCTTGCGATCGCAAATTAATAAAGGTCTCTCTACCGCCTTTAATCTCCAGTGTCTAGCCATGCCTGCCCATGATTTATCCTCCTGGGACCAACTCACGGAAAAAGTCGTGGGTTTATTGCGATCGCAATTTCGTCACAGTCGCCCCGATACGGTTTATCTCTGTGGCGAGTCTTTTGGCGGTTGCTTGGCCCTGAAAATTGCCCTCAAGGCCCCAGAACTGTTCGATCGCCTGATTTTAATCAATCCCGCCTCTTGTTTTATGGGTCAAGCTTTGCTCCATTTTGGCTCCCACCTGACCGGATGGTTACCTCCCCCCATCTATGCCTTATCGGTCATGGGTTTATTACCCTTTCTAGCTGCCCTCGGTCGCATCGCCCGTTCGGAACGCAATACGTTGTTAGCGGCAATGCAGTCCGTCCCTCAACCAACTAGCACTTGGCGAGTCAATTTACTCCGCGAGTTTGAAATGAACTCTCATGAGTTAAGTCGCATCCGTCAACCCGTCTTGGCGATCGCCAGTACCGGCGATCGGCTGTTACCCTCGGCTGCCGAAGCGACCCGCTTAACCTATTCCATTCCCAACGCTAAACAAGTCTTACTACCTGATAGCGGTCATGCTTGTTTACTCGAAACTGATGTCAATCTTTACAAACTCCTTAAAGACCATGATTTTTTAACCCGTCCCAAACCCATCAGTGCAGTCGCCTGAAATGTGAATTTGCCTATTGACTTAAAGCCTAAAACTATGTTATTGTGATTAATCTGGGTCACTAGCTCAATGGTAGAGCATCGGACTCTTAATCCGTTGGTTCGGGGTTCGAGCCCCCGGTGACCCATTTTTAATCGCCCGATTCACCCCAACGGTCTCCAAACCTAAAACGGGTGGATCTCAATGCTTTAGTCCCTACCCTAAATAAACAGCTTATAAAAAACCGGCACCTTTGAGGATGCCGGTTTTTTAATCCATTTTTCCAGTTCATTTCCACAATTTGACCGAAATCGTTAAAAAATTGTCCAACCAACTGGCAGAATTTGACTGAACAAATACAGAATTTTTTTTATCCCGGGTTGTACTAAAACCAGACAAATGAACTGTTAAGCTGTTGCTTGTTTAAAGAAAGAAACTAGAAAATTCGGAAACCGTTGGAGTGCGAGCATCTTGCTCGCTCTTTTTTACAGTATTTAAATGGCGAACAGCTTATCAAATCGTCCAGTAACCTCAACCGGGAAAAGCTTAATCAATAACTTCCAGCCATCCCCGCTTAATCGCATGAGAAAGGCGATGGAGGGCCGCCCGGTCTTCTTCATTCAGTCGCGTTACTAATCCAACATTAAGGAGTTGGGTGTGTTCATACCGGGTAATATAACCGGCTTTCCAGGCTTGAAAAAATACGTCTGAAATTCTGGATGGATAAAGCATAGCGTGAACTGGTATCACCACCAATAAAAAGTGATACTCTAAGTATCAACTAAAACCCGGCAATATCCAGTGATCTAAAGAAAAATAGGCTGTGATATTCATCGAGATTGGCCGTGATTTATATCACAAGTCAACTCACCCGGGGAAGGGCAAAAGAGGCGCGATCGCCGCCACCTCTTTTATCTCTAAACTTCACCAATTTAGTGCAGGATTGAACACCCTGAATCAGCAACCGAAGCGTTGATCCCCGACTCAGCGAGACTGAATCGTGAGGACTTGGGGTGGGGTGGCATCCGGGGGATAAATCAAATCTACCTCCACCAGACGGCGATCGCCCGGTGGCATTTCCAAGGTCGCCAACGGTTCCCCAATTTGTCCCCGACGCTGCACCAAATGCCAATAGCGCGTTGTTGGCACTCCCAAATCATTGGTATAGCGAACCCGCACCGTTCCTCGGAAAAATACCTGGGGTCCAGGAGGTTCTAAAAACCGTAACCCTTGTTGCGTTAAAGTCTCTTCTTTCAACGCCGTCTGTAAACTCACCGTCACGGTTTCTGTCGCTTTTGTCTCATTGATCAGGGGTAAACGTAAACGGTATTCTAGGGCATAGTTGCCATGAGCAGAATAGGCAGTATCTGGGTAACGGACCAACATCGGTGCACTTTGCGACTGATCCGTTCCCATTAGTCCTCCGGGTAAGGTGCCGATCGCGTAGGAAAAGCTGTCTCCCGACCCAGGAATACTCAACCCTTGAATATCCGGGCGATCGACCAATTGACCCACCCAAGTAGACCCCTGGGACACCCCAGCGACTCGACCGTAGATTCTTTGGCCCTCGGTTTGGTCTGGGGGAGTGGGAGTGCGATCGCGCGGAGTTGCCACATCTGCGGTTTCTAAAAGCTGCTGCCATTCCTCCAGAGTGGGCGATCGCTCATTCCCACTCCCATCCTGCCGCGCATACATCGCCAAACTCGCCACATAGACTTGCCCGCTACTGGACAACCGCATTAAGGTCGAACGACCATTCAGAGGCGGTTCTAGGGTGCGGACTGGAATCTGCCGATTCATCAACATTTGACTCGACTGAGGTGGAATCACCAGTTGCGCGGGCCAGATATCTTGGCGCTGTCCTCGCAGAATTTCACTGGTGACGCGCCCCCCAGGTCCAGCATAAACCGCCCCCAGAGGATTCG